>NZ_JBOICG010000609.1:0-7174 GCF_050739995.1 Pseudomonas sp.
GCACTGTATCAACTACGCCGCTAACGCGCTCAGTAGTTCTAAACTCAGGTGATCGGGTTTATGAATGTGATGCAGTCTATTTTTTCGGCTCGTAAAATAGTGCATCCAACATAGCGGCCCGAGCCCTCCAAGCCTTCAAGTCAGGGCCTGAAGTGGGTGGTTTCGACTTCCACCAAGGCGCATCCATGACTCTTTCTACTACCTCATCCCAATATCGGTCGTAATCGAGCGTAGTCACCTGTGTGATACCCACATCTTCAGCCAGTTTTCTGAGGTTCGCGCTGTCTACGCAAAGGAACTGGTCAGGGCGTTTCATACTGAGTAAGCGCGTCGATGTGCCTATGCCGCCGCCGCCATCAGGAAATGCCTTACAGAAAGATTTGATGAAGCTTTTGTACTGCACTCGGGTCACAGTTCCCGTAAGTGGAATGTGGTCCAAGGCATCCGAAAGATGTTGAGGCTGGTCGATCACTCTATTCTTGAACCTGCCCGCGCCCTGCATGGAACCAAACCAGGCAGCTGTTTCAAGCACTTCATTTGGCAACCCGGCAATCGCTCGTCGTGTTTGTGCATCCAGATCCTTGAAGTGCGCAACGCTGGCGAATGCCCGTTGGACCCAGTCCAACATGAGCAACCGCTCTTCGAATCCATGCTGGTCATCCTGCTTGATCAGCGCGAGATAGCTTTGCCAGTCCAAGCCCATAACTTCAGACTCAATGGCAGGCTTGCTCGGAGGCATCTGACCGTACTGATCCTTGAGTTTGTGAAGCTCCGGTAATTTCGACTCACGGATATGCCGGTACCGCTTAGCTTCATCGGCAGAAAGGGTTTTGGCATTTTCCGAGTATTGGTCAATCAACGACTGCAGTTGCGCAAGGTCGAGGCCGTCGTCCTTGGTCAATAGCGTACAAAGCTCGGTATTTTTGCTGAAAGCACCGGCAGTGAAGTTAGCACTACCAATAATGGCCTCCCAGAAATCATCATTCCAGAAGAGATACACCTTCGGATGGAACACACCGCTGGCTTGCAGAACAAACTTGACTTGTTGGGAGTCGATGAAGTCGTCCAGTACATCAGCATCGGTCTGGTAGAAATGTATACCGATGACACCTACACGTATTTTCTCTCGGTGCTTGAGCAAAAGCTTATAAGACGAAGGCGACGCAGAAGCCCAAGCAACTCCGAATGAAATATTCGGGTAGTGCTTGATGAGTCGTTGAGTCTCTGAGGCCAGTGAATTCGCGGTAGTAATGAGTTTCATAGCGTCCTTTCTGAGCGGTTTCATCGTCTATGATCTGCGATGCAGTAAAGGGAGCTTACCCAACATTAATAGTATTTAGCCATCATCCGAAGGGATGACTGACGGCAGCGGTGCTGTCGAAAGCGCAGAAATCCAATACGTATCGTCAGGACAGGGAGACTTACCCGCAATGGATAAACCGATCACCTACCGCGCCGCCACCGAAGACGACGTCTTGACCATCTGCGAGCTAGGCCAATTACTTAACGCAGTCCACCACGCCGCACGCCCTGATATCTATGCCAGCGCCACGCTCGACTTTTCCCGTGACCTCCCGCATTGGCTAGGTTTTTTTGAGCGGCCGGGCCAGGTGGTGTTTCTCGCGCAGGTGCGTGGGCAAGCGGTAGGCTTTATCACCGCGAGTTTGTCGTCTGCGGCAGGGCCTTTGATGCAACCGCTGGATTTTGTACGGATCGGATCGGTGTGCGTCGCCGAATCGTTTTGGGGCAAGGGTATCGGCCGTGGGCTTATGCAACAGGTAAAGGCGTGGGCGGTTGAGTGTGGCGCGAAGGATCTCAGGCTAACGGTTTGGGACTTCAATACACCGGCCCAGCGCTTGTATGCAGAGTTGGGTTTCGAGACCCGTGCAATCGAGATGGGCTTACAGCTCTAAGAATATGCATCGTCTAAACTCCACATACCCATCAACCCCGTGGAGACCTGAGATGAACAATAAAAATACCCTGTGCCTCTGGTACAACGGCACAGCCCTGGACGCCGCGACCTTCTACGCCGCCACCTTTCCCGACAGCGCCGTCAACGCCGTGCACCTCGCACCGGGCGACTACCCTTCCGGCAAGCAAGGCGATGTATTGACTGTCGAGTTTACGGTCATGGGCATCCCCTGCCTGGGCCTGAACGGCGGCCCGGTGTTCCCGCACACGGAGGCGTTTTCCTTCCAGGTGGCGACGGACGACCAGGCCGAGACCGACCGTTATTGGCACGCCATCATCGATAACGGCGGCCAGGCCAGCGCCTGCGGCTGGTGCAAGGACAAATGGGGCTTGTCGTGGCAGATCACACCGCGCGTGTTGAGCGCGGCGATCAGCCATCCCGACCCCGCCATCGCCAAGCGCGCCTTCAACGCCATGATGACCATGACCAAGATCGACGTAGCCGCCATCGAGGCCGCCGTGGCCGGGCGTTGAATACGAGTGGCAGCCATGGGCCGGGGTTGACACATTCAGTCACATCCCCTGAAGATGGTGGTCTTCTTCAGGGTGTGCCCGCTCATGTCTGCTACGTCTTTCGTTAACCTCACCGCCATTGGCTTGATTGCCAAGGCGCAAGGTTGCGTAGCGCACGCCCTCAAATCGAAGAAACAGTCGCTCATGTGACCGGGGCGCGCTGTCCCGTCAGATGAGCTGACAGGACATTGAGCGCGGACTCCCTCCCCCTTTGCACAATTCCCTATGCCCTTCTGACGGTGACTCAAGCGGTCAATCATCAGGAGAAAGTGCATGTCAGCGTTTCAAGGTATCTGGGTTCCCGTGGTCACGCCGTTCCATGACGGCGCCATCGACTTTGTCGGCCTGCGTCGACTGGTCAGCCATCTGCTGGAAAAACACGTAGCCGGGATCATGGTGTGCACCACCACCGGCGAAGCAGCGTCGCTATCGCGCCATGAACAATTGGCGGTGCTGGATGCCGTGTTGCAATTGGTGCCCGCGCACCGGGTGGTGATGGGCCTGGCGGGTAACAACCAGCTCGAGCTGCTGCAGTTCCAGAGCGAAGTGCTGAAGCGTCCGGTGGCCGGCCTGCTGGTGCCGGCACCGAGTTACATCCGCCCCTCCCAGGCGGGCCTTGAAAGCTTTTTCCATACGGTGGCCGATGCGTCCAGCGTACCGGTCATTCTCTACGACATTCCTTACCGCACGGGAGCGACCTTCGAGCAGGCCACGCTGCTGAATATCGTCGCCCATGAACGCATCGTCGCGGTCAAAGACTGCGGCGGCAACCTGAGCAATACCCTGGCGCTGCTGGCCAGTGGCAACGTCGACGTGTTGTGTGGCGAAGACATCCAGGTATTCAACGCGCTGTGCCTGGGTGCCAGCGGTGCGATTGCAGCGTCGGCCCATGTGCAGACCGAACAGTTTGTCACGATGTACCAGCAGGTACGGGATAACCAATTGGCCGAAGCACGGGCAACGTTTTTCCGCTTGCTGCCGTTGATAGAAACGATGTTCATGGAGCCCAACCCGGCGCCAGTGAAGGCGGCGCTGGCGTTGGATGGCCTGATAAGCACCGAGTTGCGCGCACCGATGCAGCCGGCCAGTCAAGCCGTGATGGCGCGCTGGCAGGCACTCTTGCAACGCTGATAGAACACGTCGAGTAGTTGCCCATGCGCCAAAAAAAGACAGGCATCCGACCGCCCGGTTGCGACCCACCCGATACCGGCCTATGTTCCATGCCATGCTCTGCATTTTGCTGTGCTCTTTCCTAGGCTCCTTCAGTACCCAGGTGACCACATGCCCACACAACCCCGCCCCGCCGTCCTCGAACTGATCGGCAACACGCCGCTGGTGCGTGTCAGCCGCTTCGACACCGGCCCGTGCACGCTGTTTCTCAAGCTGGAATCCCAGAACCCCGGCGGTTCCATCAAGGACCGCATAGGCCTGGCCATGATCGACGCCGCCGAGCGCGATGGCCGGCTGCGCCCCGGCGGTACCATTGTTGAAGCCACCGCCGGCAACACCGGCCTGGGCCTGGCGCTGGTGGGCCGGGCCAAGGGTTACCGGGTGGTGCTGGTGGTACCCGACAAGATGTCCACCGAAAAAGTGCTGCACCTCAAGGCCATGGGCGCCGAGGTGCATATCACCCGCTCCGATGTGGGCAAGGGCCACCCCGAGTATTACCAGGACGTGGCCGCGCGCCTGGCCAAGGACATTCCCGACTCCTTCTTCGCCGACCAGTTCAACAACCCAGCCAACCCCCTGGCCCACGAAACCAGCACCGCACCGGAGATCTGGGCACAAACCCAGCATGATCTCGACGCCATTGTGGTGGGCGTCGGTTCGGCCGGCACGCTCACCGGCCTGACCCGCTTCTTCAAGCGCGTACAGCCTGAACTGGAAATGGTGCTGGCCGACCCAGTGGGTTCGGTGATGGCCGAGTACAGCCGCAGCGGCAAAATGGAAACCCCCGGTTCCTGGGCCGTGGAAGGCATTGGCGAAGACTTCATCCCCTCGATTGCCGACCTTTCCAGCGTGCGCCATGCCTACTCCATCAGCGATGAAGAAAGCTTCGACCATGCCCGCCAGTTGCTCAAGGCCGAAGGCATTCTCGGTGGGTCCTCCACGGGCACCCTACTCGCCGCCGCCCTGCGCTATTGCCGCGAACAGACTGAGCCCAAGCGTGTGGTCACCTTCGTGTGCGACACCGGCACGCGCTACCTGTCGAAGGTCTACAACGACCAGTGGATGAAAGACGCGGGCCTGTTGCAATACAAGCACTACAGCGACCTGCGCGACCTGATCGCCCGCCGTTTCGAAGACGGCCGCGTGATCAGTGTCAGCCCCGATGACACCCTGCTCACCGCCTTCCAACGCATGCGTCTGGCCGATGTGTCGCAACTGCCGGTGCTCGTGGACGGCCAGCAACTGGTCGGCGTGATCGATGAATCCGACATCCTGCTGGGGCTGCATCAGGACGCCACGCATTTTGCCCTGAATGTCACCCACGCCATGACCACCGCGGTGCACACCCTCGCCCCCAGCGCCAGCCTGGCTGAACTGCAGGCGGAGCTGGATCGCGGTCTGGTTGCCATCATCGCCGACGCCTCAGGTTTCCATGGCCTGATCACCCGCGTCGACCTGCTCAATCACCTACGGAGATCCCTTGCATGAGTCAGTCCGATAAAAGCGCCTTCGCCACCCGTGTGATCCATGCCGGGCAGTCCCCCGACCCGACCACGGGTGCGTTGATGCCGCCGATCTACGCCAACTCCACTTACCTGCAAAGCAGCCCCGGCGTGCACAAGGGTTTTGATTACGGACGCTCCCACAACCCCACGCGTTTCGCCCTGGAGCGTTGCGTGGCTGACCTCGAAGGCGGCAGCCAAGCGTTTGCCTTTGCCTCGGGACTGGCGGCAATTTCCACGGTATTGGAGCTGTTGGATGCCGGCGCGCATATCGTCTCCGGCAACGACTTGTACGGCGGCACCTTCCGCCTGTTCGACAAAGTGCGCCAGCGCAGCGCCGGGCACACATTCAGCTACGTCGACTTGAGTCATGTGCAGGCCTTTGAAGCGGCGTTGCAGGCCAACACGCGCATGGTCTGGGTCGAGACGCCGAGCAACCCGCTGCTGAGCCTCACCGACCTCAGTGCCATCGCGCGTATCTGCCGTGATCGCGGGATTATCTGCGTGGCCGACAACACCTTCGCCAGCCCCTGGATCCAGCGCCCACTGGAACTGGGTTTCGACATCGTGGTGCACTCCACCACCAAATACCTCAACGGCCACTCCGACGTCATCGGTGGTATTGCCGTGGTCGGCGATAATCCCGAATTGGCAGAGCGCCTGGGCTTCCTGCAAAACTCGGTGGGCGCCATCGCCGGTCCCTTCGACGCCTTCCTCACCCTGCGCGGTGTGAAAACCCTGGCGCTGCGCATGGAACGCCATTGCAGCAATGCCTTGGAGCTGGCCACCTGGCTGGAGCAACAGCCGCAAGTGTCCAGGGTGTATTACCCCGGGTTGGCATCTCACCCACAGCACGAGTTGGCCCGTCGGCAGATGCGCGGGTTCGGCGGGATGATTTCAGTGGACTTGAACAGCGACCTGGCCGGTGCCACACGCTTCCTGGAAAACGTGAAGATCTTCGCCCTGGCCGAAAGCCTGGGAGGTGTGGAAAGCCTGATCGAACACCCGGCGATCATGACCCATGCGAGTATTCCGGCGGCGACACGCGCACAACTCGGGATTGGGGATGGGTTGGTCCGGTTGTCGGTGGGGGTTGAAGACGTGGAGGATCTGCGGGCGGATCTGGCCCAGGCTTTGGTGCGAATCTAACGATAGAACTCGGTCAAATGTGGGAGGGGGCTTGCCCCCGATGGCGGTGGTTCAGTCAACTAACCCAGCGACTGACACACTGCTATCGGGAGCAAGCCCCCTCCCACATTTGCCCCTCATACATCAGGTAGCTATCAACCTGCTGACGTGATGTTGGCCCGCGCGGCATGCAGCTTCTTGTAGCTGTCGATCAAGCGCAGGTGCCGGTCCAGGCCTTCCAGCTTCATGCTGGTCGGCGTCAAGCCGTGGAAACGCACCGTGCCGTTGACCGAACCGATCACCGCATCCATGCGCTCGTTGCCGAACATCCGGCGGAAGTTGGCTTCGTAGTCTGCCAACTCCAGGTCCTCATCCAGATGCATCTCCAGCACCGCATTGACCGCCTGATAAAACAGGCCGCGGTCGACAGTGTTGTCGTTGTACTGCAAGAACATCTCTACGCACTCTTTCGCCTCTTCATACTGCTGCAAGGCGAGATAGATCAGCAGTTTCAGTTCCAGGATCGTCAGTTGGCCCCACGCCGTGTTGTCGTCGAACTCGATGCCGATCAAGGTGGTGATGTCGGTGTAGTCGTCCAGCTCGCTTTCCACCAGACGCTCGGTCAGGGCCTTCAGTTCGTCATCGCTGAGGCGGTGCAGGTTGAGGATGTCGGCGCGGAAGAACAGGGCTTTGTTGGTGTTGTCCCAGATCAGGTCGTCCACCGGGTAGATTTCGGAGTAGTCCGGCACCAGGATGCGGCACGCGGTGGCGCCGAGGTGTTCGTACACCGCCATATAGGACTCTTTGCCCATGCCGTCGAGAATGCCGAACAAGGTCGCGGCTTCCTGGGCGTTGGAGTCTTCGCCCTGGCCCGAGAAGTCCCACTC
>NZ_JBOICG010000610.1:0-5164 GCF_050739995.1 Pseudomonas sp.
GAAACTGACTGTCGGCCTCGGTCAAATGTGGGAGCTTGCTTTCCTTCGATTAGGAAACCACGGTGAAACAAGAAAAAACGGCTGATGCTTTAGCAGGCAAGCCAGCTCCCACAGAAAAGCACATCTAATTCGGCTCTGGCTCTGGCTCTGGCTTTGTTTTTGATCTTGATTTTGATCTTAGGCCCCCCAAATCAATGTCGGATTGCGGGCACACCGAGCCTAAGCGAGGTGCCGAGTGTTGGGGCAAGAGCCCTTTGGTTACTTTGGGGCTTTTCCAAAGTGACCCGCCGTAAGGGCGGAACCACCAGCCGCCGTTACCAAAAAAATGGATATACACCCGGTAAACCAAACCCCCTCCCAAAAGGTCCACATCCTCCAAGCACCCTTGAATCAGGAGATTCCCGCAATGACCACCCCCAAAGCCCTGCTGATCCTCCACGGCAAGCAAGCCCTCAACGAGGACGTGCGCTCCGCCGTGCAGGCCCGGCGCGAACAGGGCTGGGAGTTGGCCGTGCGGGTGACGTGGGAGGGCGGCGACGCCCAGCGTCTGGTCAACGAAGCGTTGGCTGACGGCTACACCCATCTCATTGCCGGCGGCGGCGATGGCACCCTGCGCGACGTGGCCGAAGCCATGGCCTTGGCCAAGACTGAGTCCAGCCTGGTGCTGATGCCCCTGGGCACCGCCAACGACTTCGCCCGCGCCGCCGGTGTACCACTGGAGCCCGCCCAGGCACTGGCACTGTTGGATGTACCGCCACGGGCCATCGACCTCGGTCAGGTTGGGGGGCAAATGTTCCTCAATATGGCCACCGGCGGCTTCGGCAGCCAGGTCACCGCCAATACCTCGGAAGACCTGAAAAAGGTCCTGGGCGGCGCCGCCTACCTGTTCACCGGCCTGACGCGATTCAGCGAATTGAAAGCGGCTTACGGTGAGCTGGAAGGTCCGGGGTTTCACTGGAAAGGTGATTTGCTGGCGCTGGGTATCGGCAACGGCCGCCAGGCGGGCGGTGGGCATGTGCTGTGTCCTGGCGCGTTGGCCGATGACGGCATGCTCGATATCAGCATCCTGCCGGCGCCTCAGGAAGTGGTCGGCACCTTGCTTACCCTGATGAGCGACGGTTGGGGTCTGGACAATATGTTTGTGCGAGCGCGCTTGCCCTGGGTCGAGATCAAGGTGGCCGAGGGCTTGTACCTCAATCTGGATGGTGAACCGCTACAGGGCGACGATTTGCGTTTCAGTGCGTTGCCCAAGGCTTTGCGCGTGCATTTGCCGCTGGGTTCGCCCCTAGTCGTCCAGGCTGATGATCTGCTCGCGAACGGCGAATAACACCAGGCCGGCGACGTCGTAAATCTGCAGGCGCTTCATGATCTGTGAGCGGTGCGCTTCCACTGTCTTGATGCTCAAGCCCAGGCCCTGGGCGATTTCGCGGGTGGATTTGCCGCGCACGATCAAGCGCACGATCAAGCGCAGGATCTCCAACTGGCGTGGCGTAAGTGTGTGGCTTTGGGGGGCAGTGGAGGAGGGGCCTTGGCTGCGGATCAATGCCTGGTTGATCACTGTGTGGGCAATGGCAGGGCTCAGGTAGCGCTCGTTGTTGCGCAGGGCCAGCAGGGCGTGCTCCAACTCGTTGGCCGTGGTGTCCTTGAGCAGGTAGCCATGGGCGCCGGACTCCAGCGCGCGCATGATCAGTTCGGGGTCGGTGTGCATCGACAGGATCAGCACCTTGCTCTTGGGGTAGGCGAGCTTGAGTTGCTGCAGGGCATCCAGGCCACCGGTGTGTTTCATCGACAGATCCAGCAGCACGATATCCGGCTGCAGCGTGCTGAATTTCTCCAGCAGTTGCGCGCCATCGTTGGCTTCGCCGATCACGGTGTAGCCGGGAATATCCAGGATCAGCGCACGCACGCCGGCTCGGATCAGTGCGTGGTCATCCACCAGGAGTAATTTACAGGTCACTCAAGAGCCTTAGGGGCGCTGGCCCGTTCGAGGGCGCGGGGCGCCCAGGGGAAAAGTGCGTCGATCCGCGTGCCTTTGCCAGGCTGGCTGCTGACGGACAACGAGCCGCCCAACTGATCGATCCGTTCAGACATACCGGCCATGCCCCGCTGGCCTTCCAGGCCCGGGTTGGGAGCAGGTGAGAAGCCCTGACCGTCATCGCAAATCATCAGCGATAAGCCCTCGGGCAGGCGTTGCAGGCGCACTCGCAGGTTCTGCGCCTGGGCGTGGCGGAGCATGTTGGTCACCGCTTCCTGAGTGATACGAAAGGCCGCCACGGCCATTTCTTCGGGGATGCCGGTCAACCGTTGCTGGCATTCCAGGCTCCAGTGGATCGGGGTGTTTTCCAGGGTCTTGAGCAGGTGCGCGCGCAGGCTGGCTTCCAGGCCCAGGCTGGCCAGCTGGCGCGGGTTGAGGATGGCCGAGACATCGCGCACTTTGGCCAGGGTTTCATTCAGCGTGTTGCACAGTACCGAGCATTGGCTTTGCAGGTCGTCCGGAAGGCGGCGCTTGAGCCATTCGCTTTGCAGTTTGGCGGCGGTCAGTAATTGGCCGATGTCATCATGCAGATCGCGGCTGAGTCGGTGGCGTTCGTTTTCCTGGACTTGCAACAGGCGGTCGGCCAATTCCTGGGGCTGGAACTTGATGGATTTGCGCGAGTTCCACTGCTGCACACCCACTACGATCAAGGTGGTCAGGTTGAGCAAAAGGATCGATAACGGCAGTGGCGCGGAACGGCTATAGGCCCACAGGCTGACCAGCAATGAGCACAGGCACAAGGCGAGGACCAGGCGGCGGGCATTGCTGCGGGACACGGACCTTGCGATGAGTGACTTTAGGCTGGCGTACATAGCGGATGGAGCCAATGAAGGTTCGCTGCGGGAAAGCCGGTCATGGTGGCTGACAGGCCTTTGTTTGGAATGCTGTGCCGGATCGTTTTTAAACATGATGAAGTTGAGTCACTTCGAGCGGGGCATAGTACCACCACTATTACCGTTGGTCGCCTGGCGCCTCGCCCGACAGGCTTATTGACCACACAAATACCCTGGGAGGTAATCCCAGAGTTCAGAGTGAGTGAGTCATTGTATTAATTAAGTTGGTGGCTAATTGATACTTCTGCCACGCAAGATCACCTCGACCGTTTAATAAAAGGGTCGTTTTTAGATAACTCACGTATTAAACACGGCCTGATCGTTGCTCAGGCCGTGTGATGCAGCTGTTGTTGCGGTTTGTTACCGAAGTCTTTTTGTGGGATCTGCAAGGTAACCGTGGCAATCAGCGTGGTTTGTTCACTTTCATCCAGTGCCAGCTCGCCGGTTCGCGTGTCGATCAACTCCAATTGCCAGGCCAGCAACGTCAGGCAGTCATGCAGGGCCTCGAGTGCCTGATCATGCAGTTGCATGGGGCTCACGGCGTTGGCAATCAGGTATTGGATGTGTCGGGAGAACTCACTGATCGCCTGCAGTGCCAGGCCTTCGGCTTTTTCCGCGAGCTTGGCGAGGCTGGCTTTCATGCAGTCGATGGCATCGCTGTCGTTGCGAATCAAATGCAGATGGCTCAAGCACTCTTCCGACTTGGCTAGCAGCATTTCGGCTTCCAGCAGGAATTCGGGAAGTGCGGTTTGCCATTCGTTTGCGCTATTCATCATGCAAGTCTCCGCAACATAAGGTCGGGTGATGAGATGTCGCACCGGGTGAATGGCGTAAAACTACCGCTGAAATATGACTGGAATCTGTAGGTTGGTTCTGAGATTTCAGTAGGATCGTTATTGAATCGATCGCGAAAGCCATGCGTGGCCCTCGTTATCCGGGGCAATTGCACAACTTTAGTTGCCGGCATCAGAGTGCCTGGAAGACCCGTGGGGCGTGGGCTTGGTATGGCAAACAAAAGCCTGACTCCATTCATGCAATGAGAATGGCGTCACATTAATGGCTATTAGATATCGCGAATATCAGGTTGGACCTGATTGTGTGTAGGGGAATCCCTTACGCAGCGGAACCCCGCGTCGATTTGGATGTCGCGCAACGTCGCTGTAATGCCAGATGAGGGGCGGATTCAGTAAAGCATGATGTCAGTGTGACATCAACTGATTTACGTGGCATTTTACCGGGGTCAAGGTCTGGCGCTTGCCGCCGATAACTAGCCTTAACTGAGCTGCACAATCCTCTCAGCGTGAATCAAGCGCGCACATCAGGAGCTTTTAATGGCCGGCATTCTCGACACGGTAGATCAACGCACGCAACTGGTGGGTGAGAATCGCCTGGAGATTCTCATGTTTCGCTTGGCCGGGCGGCAGTTGTTCGCGATCAACGTGTTCAAGGTGCAGGAAGTGCTGCAATTGCCCAAGCTGACCCTGATGCCCCAGCGCCACCCCTTCGTGTGCGGCGTGGTCAACCTGCGTGGCCAGACCCTGCCGGTGATCGACCTGTCCCAGGCCATCGGTATGCGCCCTCTGGTGCCGGGGCCCAACAGCACCATTATCGTCACCGAGTACAACCGGTCGGTACAGGCGTTCCTGGTGGGCGGCGTCGACCGTATCGTCAACATGAACTGGGAGGCCATCTTGCCGCCGCCGACCAGCGCCGGTCGCCAGCATTACCTTACTGCCATCAGCAAGGTCGATGACCAGTTGGTGGAAATCATCGACGTGGAAAAAGTCCTCGCCGAAATCGTGCCATACAGCGCCAAGGTCTCCCGCGAAAAACTCGAAGACCCGGTGCTGGAGAGTGCCCGTGGCCGCGAAGTGCTGCTGGTGGATGACTCCAACGTAGCCCTGTCGCAACTGCGCGACACCCTTGGGCAACTCGGCGTGAAGATGCACATCGCCAGCGACGGCCTCAAGGCACTGAACATGCTCAAGGCCTGGGCCGACAGTGGCCAGGTAATGACCGACAAGCTGCTGATGATCTTCACCGACGCCGAAATGCCCGAGATGGACGGCTACCGCCTGACCACCGAGATCCGCAACGATCCACGCCTGCGTGGGCTCTACGTGGTGCTGCACACCTCGCTGTCGGGCAGCTTCAACGAGTCGATGGTCAAGAAGGTGGGTTGCGACAACTTCCTGTCCAAGTTCCAGCCGGACAAACTGGTGGATGTGGTGCGTCAACGCTTGATGCTCGACCACGCCCCGGGTTGAAACCTGTAGTGAGCGGGCTTGCCCCGCGC
>NZ_JBOICG010000611.1:0-12056 GCF_050739995.1 Pseudomonas sp.
GCTAATTGATAGGGTGACTGATACACCGCATTCGCGAGCAAGCCCGCTCCCACAGGTGATCTCCATTGTTTCTGATAACACCAGCAATTCATGAATTTTTAGCGGAGCAGTTATGGTTGATCGGCACGACTACGTGGCCCTCGAATGGGTCAAGGGCGACATTGCCGAAACCCTGAAGCAGGCGCGTTCGGCGCTGGACACCTTTGTCGAAACCGGCGACAGCGACGCGATCGACGAGTGCCTGGCCGGCATCCACCAAGTGCATGGCGCGCTGCAAATGGTCGAGTTCTACGGCGCGGCGCTGCTTGCCGAAGAACTCGAAGAACTGGCCTTGGCGTTCCAGGCCGGACGCGTCAGCCAGCGCGATGAAAGCATCCGCCTGTTGCAGCAGGCCCTCGGCCAATTGCCGCTGTATCTGGACCGTGTCCACAGTGCCCGTCGTGATCTGCCCCTGGTCGTACTGCCGCTGCTCAACGACCTGCGCAGTGCGCGCGGTGAAAGCCTGCTGTCGGAAACCAGCTTGTTCAGCCCACAACTGCTGGCGATTGCGCCGTTAACCGATGACGTCCTGGCGCAACGCACTTCGCCTGAGCTTCATGAGCAATTGCGCCAGTGGCACCAACTGCTGCAACAAGCCTTGGCCGGTTTGCTGCGTGAAGATCATGGCCCCAGTAACCTGGTGGACATGGCGCGGGTCTTCGCACGCCTCGAAGCACTGTGCCAGGGCGCGCCGCTGTTGCCCTTGTGGCAGGTCACCTCGGCGTTGGTCGAAGGCATGCTCACGGGCGTGATCGCCAACAGCCCGGCGTTGCGCAGCCTGCTCAAGGCCAGTGACAAACAACTCAAGCGCCTGCTGGCCCAGGGGATCGGGGGGATCAACCAGCCGGCGCCGGATGAATTGCTCAAGAGCCTGCTGTTCTACGTGGCCAAGGTCACTCGGCCAACGCCACGCATGCAAAGTCTCAAGGAGCGCTACGGCCTGGACGAAGCCTTGCCCGACAGCGCCGTGGTCGATGCCGAACGCGCGCGCCTGGCCGGGCCGGATCGTGATGGCATGGGCTCGGTGCTCGGCGCTTTGTGTGAAGAGTTGGTACGGGTCAAAGAGCGCCTGGATCTGTTCGTGCGCAGCGACCGGCAGCACACCAGCGACCTTGATGCCTTACTGGCGCCGCTGCGGCAGATTGCCGACACCCTGGCGGTGCTGGGTTTTGGCCAGCCGCGCAAAGTGATCATCGATCAACTGGCCGTGGTGCTCAGCCTCGTCCAAGGGCAACGCGAACCCAACGATGCGGTACTGATGGATGTCGCCGGCGCCTTGTTGTACGTCGAAGCCACGCTGGCGGGCATGGTCGGCACCGTGGAGCCGGAAAGCCGCGAAGAAAGCCGCCTGCCCACCACTGACCTGACACAGATTCACCAACTAGTGATTCGCGAGTCCTGCCAATGCCTGCGGCAAGCCCAAGAGCTGGTCATCGATTGCATCGAAGCCCACTGGGATCGTCAGCGTCTGGAATCGCTGCCGGAACTGCTGAGCCAGGTACGCGGCGCCCTGGCAATGATTCCTCTGCCACGGGCGGCGAGCCTGATGCAGGGTTGCTCGGATTACGTCGATGAACAGTTGATGGCCAACGACAGCCCACCTTCCGAGGCGCAGTTGGGGCACTTTGCCGAGGTGATCAGCAGCCTGGAGTACTACCTGGAGCGTATGCTCCAGGACCCGGACCCGGACGCGGCCGGTGAACGGGTGCTGGAGCTGGCGACCCAAGGCCTGGTCGCGCTCGGCTACCTGCCCGTCGAAAAGCCTTGGCGCCAGGCGTTGGTTGCGCCCGAGGGTGCACTGGCGAGCGAAATCACTCCCAGCCAGTCCCAGTTTGATGCGCTGGCCAACCCCACCTCGCGCTTGAACCCGCCGGCCCTGCATCGCCCAGGCAGCCTGCTGCCACCGCCGGCCGATGAAGAGCCGATTGACGATGAACTGCGCGAAGTCTTCCTCGAAGAAACCGACGAAGTCCTTGAGGTACTGCATCGCTACCTGCCCAACAGCGCCGATAAAACCGCCCAGGGCGAAATGCGCCGGGCCTTCCACACCCTCAAAGGTAGCGGTCGCATGGTGCGCGCCCTGGTCTTGGCCGAGCTGGCCTGGGCCGTGGAAAACCTGCTCAATCGCGTGCTGGAGCGCAGTGTCAGCCTCGGCCCCGAGGTGCAACAGGTGCTGGATGAGGCGGTGGCCCGGCTGCCGGAATTGATCGCCGACTTCGCGACCGGCGCCCAACACCAACGCGATGAAGTCGACGCCCTGGCCGCCCGTGCCCACGCCCTGGCCAACGGCTCGGCAGCCACTGCCGCCGAGCCCCATGACCCGATGCTGTTGGAGATCTTTCGCAACGAAGCCCAAAGCCATTTGGAAAGCCTTAACCATTTCCTGCAACAGGCCGCCGAACATGTGCCGCTGCAAGTCAGTGATGAGCTGCAACGCGCCCTGCATACGCTCAAGGGCAGCGCCTACATGGCGGGTGTGCTGCCTATCGCCGAACTGGCCCGGCCCCTTGATCACCTGACCCGCGAATACAAAGCCCATCGCCTGCCGCTGGACTTGGACGAAGTGGAGTTGCTGTTGGAAGCCGAGGGCTTGTTCCAGCACGGGCTGCGCGACTTGGACAGCGATCCCCTGGCGCCGATAAAAGGCGCGCAAGCGTTGATCAGCCGTACCCAACGCTTGCTTGATCAGCAACTGCAAGCATTGCTGGAGGCACCCAATACTGGCCTGCGTATCAAGCGCGACCCGCAACTGATCAGCAACTTTCTGGCTCAGGGCATGGATATTCTGCTCGACGCCGAAAGCCTGCTGCGTCGCTGGCAGCAGCACCCTGGCGAGCGCCAGGAACTGACGGCGCTACTGGATGAATTGACTACCCTGGGCGAGGGCGCACACCTTGCCGATTTGCACAGCATCGACGAACTCTGCGAAGCCTTGCTCGACCTGTATGGCGCCGTGGAAGAGAGCAGCCTGGCGGTCAGCGAGCGGTTTTTCCATGAGGCCGAGCAGGCTCATGAAGCGCTGATCAACATGCTCGACCAACTGGCCGCCGGCCAGGAAATCAGCCCGGCACCGGCGCGGCTCGAAGCCTTGCGCGAGCTGTTGGATGAAGCCCTCGACCCCTCTGCCACCGGCCTGATCAAAAGTGACGGCAGCCGCGCCCTGAGCATCACCGAACTGGGCGCTGCGACTGCCACGCTGGGTCACGACACGGCCATGGACGATGAGATTGTCGAGATCTTCCTGGAGGAGGCCGTCGACATCCTCGACAGCGCCGGTCAGTCCCTCAAGCGTTGGCTGCTGGAGCCCGACGGTGCTGCGCCGTTGTCGTCCTTGCAACGAGATTTGCACACCCTCAAGGGCGGAGCGCGCATGGCCGAAATCGGGCCGATCGGCGACCTGGCCCATGAGCTGGAAGGCCTTTATGAAGGGTTGGTCGACCGTCGCTACAGCTACTCCACCGAACTGTCCCAAGTATTGATGGCTTGCCACGAACGGCTGGCCTTGCAACTCGAAGAACTGCACCATCACCAGCCCTTGAGCGACAGTTCCGAGCTGGTTGCCAAGGTGCGTGCATTGCGCCATGGCAGCGCTGCGGGCACTGCCACGGCGGCACCGCCCGCCCAGGGCGCCGACCCTGAGTTGCTGGATATCTTCCTTGAAGAAGCTGCCGATATTCTCGAGAGCTCCAGCAGCGCGCTGGTGCGTTGGCAGGCTGAGCCGAATAACCGCCAGGAAGTGGAAACCCTGTTGCGCGACCTGCACACCCTCAAGGGCGGCGCACGCATGGTCGAGATCGGACCGATTGGCGACTTGGCCCACGAGTTGGAATTTCTTTACGAAGGGTTATCCGCCGGCCAGCTGGCGCCATCCCCCGAATTGTTCGCGTTGCTGCAGGGTTGTCATGACCGGTTGGCGCAGATGGTCGATGCAGTGGCGGACGGGCTGCCGGTGGGCTCGGTGGACAAGCTCATCGGGCGCATCAAAAGCCTGGTACACCCCAGTGATGAGCCGTTAGTGCCCGTCGCGCTGGCCGGCGGCAAGACCGAAGCCGCTATCGATCCTGCGGCGGACATGGTGAAAATCTCCGCCGACCTGCTGGACGACCTAGTCAATCTGGCCGGCGAAACCTCGATATTCCGGGGCCGCATCGAGCAGCAAGTCAACGACGCACGCGTCGCCCTCCACGAGGTGGAAACCACGATTGAGCGTATGCGCGATCAACTGCGCCGCCTCGACACCGAAACCCAGGGCCGTATTCTCAGCCGCCAGCAGGCCGAAGCCGAGCGCTTGGGCTATGAAGAATTCGATCCATTGGAAATGGACCGCCATTCGCAGTTGCAGCAACTCTCGCGGGCGTTGTCCGAGTCGGCTTCCGACCTGTTGGACCTCAAGGACACCCTCGACCGCCGCAACCAGGACGCCCATAACCTGTTGCAACAACAGGCCCGCATCAACACCGAGTTGCAGGAAGGCCTGATGCGCACGCGCATGGTGCCATTCGAACGCATGCTGCCGCGCCTCAAGCGCATCGTGCGGCAGGTGGCGGAGGAGTTGGGCAAGGACGTGGAATTCGTGGTCGGCAATGCCGAGGGCGAGATGGACCGCAATGTGCTGGAACGCATGGTGGCGCCGCTGGAGCACATGCTGCGCAACGCCGTCGACCACGGCCTCGAGTCCCGCGAAGCCCGGCTGCTGGCCGGCAAACCGGAAAAGGGTCGCATCACCTTGGACCTGACTCATGAAGGCGGCGATATCGTGTTCGACATGCGCGACGACGGCGCTGGTGTGCCGTTGGAAGCGGTGCGGCGCAAGGCGATCAAGCGTGGCTTGCTCGACCCCAATCAAGAGATCAGCGACCGCGATGTATTGCAGTTCATCCTGCAGCCGGGCTTTTCCACCGCCGAAAAGATCACACAGATTTCCGGGCGTGGCGTGGGCATGGACGTGGTGCATGAAGAAGTGCGCCAGCTGGGCGGCTCGATGGTGATCGACTCGACACCGGGCGCGGGTGTGCATTTTCGCATTCGTCTGCCGTTTACCGTGTCGGTCAACCGGGCGCTGATGGTGCAGTGTGCGGATGATCAATACGCTATTCCGCTCAACACTATCGAAGGGCTGGTGCGTGTATTGCCCCATGAACTGGCCGGGCACTATCAGCAGGACCCGCCGCGTTATGAATACGCGGGGCAGTGCTACGAGTTGTTCTACTTGGGCGATTTGCTGCACACCGTCAGCCGTCCGAAACTGCTCGGCCAGTATCAGCCCGTGCCGGTGCTGCTGGTGCAATGCAACGAACGGCGCGTGGCGGTGCATGTGGACGCCATGGCCGGCACGCGAGAAATCGTGGTCAAGGGCCTGGGACCACAGTTTGCGGGGGTGCAGGGCTTGTCCGGTGCGACGATCCTGGGTGACGGTCGCGTGGTGCTGATCATCGACCTGCTTGCCCATATCCGTGCCCGGCAACCGGTCTTGCCGGCCCAGGTGGTCGATGCGCCGCTGATCCTCAACGATCCGCTGAAAAAGCGCCCGCTGCTGGTGCTGGTGGTGGACGATTCGGTCACCGTACGCAAAGTCACCAGCCGCCTGTTGGAGCGCAACGGCATGAACGTGCTCACCGCGAAGGATGGCATCGACGCCATTGCAGTGCTCGAGGAGCACACCCCGGACTTGATGCTGCTCGACATCGAAATGCCGCGCATGGACGGCTTCGAAGTGGCGATTCAAGTGCGCAACGACCCGCGCCTGATGCGCCTGCCAATCATCATGATCACCTCGCGCACCGGCCAGAAGCACCGCGACCGTGCCATGGCCATTGGCGTCAACGACTATCTTGGCAAGCCGTATCAAGAGTCGGTGCTGCTGGAAAGCATCGCCTATTGGAGCAAATCCCATGCTTGACCACCGTGCCAGCCAAGTCACCGGCCTGCTGCTGCCCTTGGCCGACCGCCATCTGGTGTTGCCCAACGTCGCCATCGCCGAGTTGATCGACTACCAGCGCGGCGAACCGGCCAGTGATGCTCCGCCGTGGTATTTGCGGCAAGTGACGTGGCGAGATCGGCAGTTGCCGTTGATCAGCTTTGAAGCCGTCTGTGGCGAGGCGACCATGGCGGGCGAGCGCTCGCGGATCGTGGTGCTGAATACGCTGGGCGGGCGACCAACGTTGAAGTTCATTGCAATGGTGATCCAGGGGATTCCGCGTTCGTACAAACTCGATAACCAGTTGAGTTATGTCGACGTGCCGTTGTGCCCGCTGGAGCTGGCGGCGGTGCAGGTGGGGGAGCATGTGGCGAAGGTGCCGGACTTGATGGGGCTTGAGGCCTTATTGGTAGAGTCCGGCCTGGCCTGAAACCTTGTGGAAACCAATGTGGGAGCTGGCTTGCCTGCGATAACGGTGGGTCAGCTACGCATGTATTAACTGACGGACCGCCATCGCAGGCAAGCCAGCTCCCACACTGAACTGTGCTCGCCTCCAGACCTCAATCTATCCGCGCAAACGGCTCAATCGCCGGCTGTTCACGATGCTCGGCTTGCCACAAGTCGTAGGCGCTTTGCATCGACAGCCATAGTTGCGCGGTACTCACGCCGGCACGCTCAAGCCTGACGGCGAGATCTGGACTGACCGGGGCGTGGCCATGCAAGATCCTTGAAAAGGTTTCGCGAGCGAAGCCGAGACGTCGGGCCATTTCGGTGATGGTGATGCCCAAGGCAGGGACCACGTCCTCAAGCAGAACCTCACCTGGGTGAGGTGGGTTGTGCATACCCATATCAATACCTCTACTCAGTGGTAGTCAAGATAATCGACCAGTTCGACCTGGTCGTCGAACATCCGGAAAATGATGCGCCAGTTACCACTTATGCTGACGGACCAGTAGTCGATCAAATCGCCCTTCAAACGATGGAAGCGCCAGCCGGGCAGGTTCAGTGCATCTGGGTGCTCGGCTTTGTCCAGAATGAACAGAACGCGGCGCAAACGCTTTGCATGATTGGCGTTGATGCCTCTGGTTGCACCGGTCTCATAGAAGGCCCTGAGTCCCTTATGTTTCCAGCTGATGATCATGGCGCGATTGTGATGTGATACATCACGCTCTGCAATGGCCTTGCATCGGGTTTGGCGGTCAGATTCATGCTGTATGCCCGTGGCGATTCGGAGCGAAAAGGCTAGGGATACCGGTTCCGAGCAACAACCTGAAAAGCCTGTCAGAACATTCAGCTCTGATTGTCGGTAGCTCATGGATTCTACAAACAGCCTTGTCCTGACCCCGTAAATGTAAGGCTCGGATCGAATGAGCGTCTGAAATTTCTGTAAGTACGGGCTCGGCGTTTTTGCTGATTTTTGAGTGCTAGCTTTTGACGCTCAAACCCATCAGCAAGGATTCGCAAATGGCAGTTCCACCGATCCCCCCAGGCGTTTCGCTGCAAGACAATATTGCCTTGGCCAACAATCGCAGGATGCATTTAAAGCCTGGTTCCGCGTTCACCTATTCGTGGTTTTACTCACAGGTCCGAGGGCGTGGCCCTTGGGATTACAAACAAAAAAGTCGCGAGTACGAGGCGTTCGGCAACTTCAACTATGGCGTTACCGGCACTGTGCTGGGGATTCCGGAAAACGTGCTGTTGAGAGCGGCCGGTGCTGCGCAAAAGGTAGCGGGGACCTCCAGGGCGGATTTCGGAGACTGGTGGGGAGATGCGCCTTATGGCGACGATCATAGTGACCAGCATTGGATCAAGGAGGGTATCGAATATGCCAGAGCGCAAGGGTATTAAGTGGCCGATCCAGGGCTTGCTCAACGGGCTGCTGGTGGTGTGTCTCGGGTACTTGGGCGTTGGTTGGTTGATGAGCCCCGGTACACCGGAATTGGATGAAGTCGTGCTCAGGTATTCCTTGGATAACGGCACCTCTATCTATGGCGCGCGGAATAATCAGGGGGGCGCGACGGTGGGCTTTTCCTACAACTACTACGTCCATAAGGATCTGGGTAATGATCAGGAAATACTCACGACATTGCTGTCGGCGCATCCCTTTCTGAAAACCAAAGAGCCCGATGTTCAAGTCACCCGGCAAGATGGTTTCATTCACCTCACTGTTCGTGGGGCGGTTTATGAGTACCGCAGCTACCCGCTTGAAGGTTTGGGGGCTGTGAGCATAGACATTAAGTTGTAGGCCGGCTGGCCCTCGGATTTTTCTTAAAGCTTGATCGTTCCCATAAAGGGACCTATCGTTCCCTTTTTGGGACTCTTTGGCCGCTGCCATGCAAACGTTGCCGCTCAGCACTGCGCTCTTCACCGTCACCCAGCAAAAAGTGCTGGGCCTACTATTCGGCAAGCCCGACCAAAGTTTCTTCACCAATGAAATCGCCCGGTGGGCCCAGGTGGGTAAGGGGAGCCTCACTCGTGAGCTGGAGCGTTTGCAGTTGGCGGGCATCCTGAGCATGACGCGTCAAGGCAACCAGACCCATTACCAAGCCAACGCCCAATGTCCGATCTACTCGGAGTTGTTGGCCATTGTGCGCAAGACCTTGAGCCTGGATGAGCCATTGCGCAATGCATTGGCACCGTTTGCCAAACGGATAACCTGGGCCTTTATCTATGGCTCCATCGCCAAGGGCGAGGCGCACTCATCCAGTGACATAGATCTCATGTTGATCGGCGAAAGCCTCAACTACAGTGAAGTCATGGAGCAGCTCATGCCGCTGGAAGAGCAACTGGGCCGCACCATCAATCCGACGCTTTACACCCCTGAAGACTGGATTGGCAAATGGAATGCCAGGAACAGTTTTGTGCAGCGGGTCGTGCAGCAGGACAAGATCAATCTGATGGGGGGCAACCCTCTGGAACCCACGGATGGACAACAAGGCAAACCTGGAGAATCTGCAACGTAGCGGTGGTTTGAAGGCTGAGCCTCCGGATCCCAAGGAGTGTAATGGGCTACTGCGCTCAGCCCGTGACCGCTTAAAGGACGCTGGTAATCCTCATTTATCGTTCGCCAGTCGTTTCGACCTGGCTTACAACGCCGTTCATGCTATTGCCCTTACGGCTCTGCGCTTGCAAGGTTATCGCTCTGACAAACGCTACCTGGTCTTTCAATGCCTGATCCACACCATCGGTGCGAGCAAGGTACAGGTGAGGTTGTTGGCGTTGTGTCATGAGCGTCGGAACCTCGCGGAATATGAAGGATACATGGATGAAGATGAGGCGTTGCTAGGTCAATTGATGGAAGGTGCGAAGGCATTAATGAGCAATGTTGAAGAAATGCTGGGTGGTCATGGGTGGGAGTGAATCACCGGTCAACCGTAGGAGCTGGCTTGCCTGCGATGGCGGATTAGCAGTCGACCTCTCTACAGCTGACCCACCGCTATCGCAGGCAAGCCAGCTCCCACCTTTTGAGGTGCATTAGGCTCGAGTTCAGTATTTGTTGATGTACTGTTACTCCAACCGTAACGATCTGCCGCTGAGCTTGATTGATGGTTTCCCTCATTCACTCCTAAGGTACAGCCCACGACAGCAACTCCCGTGGAGCGACCATGACAACAATAGCCACCCCCGACTCGCGCTGGACGCGGCGGCGCGACGAGAAGCAGCGGCGCCTCGGGCGAGTCAAACAGTTTGCAGACGGGGCGGTGTTGCCCAGTGACAGGATCGTCGAGGCCCTGGAAGCCTTGATCCTGCCCGGTGACCGCGTGGTGCTGGAAGGCAACAACCAAAAACAGGCTGACTTCCTCTCCCGCTCCCTGGCCAAGGCCGACCCCGCCAAGCTCCACGATTTACACATGATCATGCCCAGTGTCGGCCGTTCCGAGCACCTGGACCTGTTCGAAAAGGGCATCGCCCGCAAGCTGGATTTTTCCTTCGCTGGCACCCAGTCCCTGCGCATCAGCCAGTTGCTCGAAGACGGCCTGCTGGAAATCGGCGCGATCCACACCTACATCGAACTCTATGCGCGGCTGGTGGTGGACTTGATCCCCAACGTGGTGCTTTCCGCCGGTTTCATGGCCGACCGCGCCGGTAATATCTACACCGGCGCGAGTACCGAAGACACCCCGGCGCTGATCGAGCCCGCTGCGTTCAGCGATGGCATCGTCATCGTGCAGGTCAACCAGTTGGTGGACGATGTCACCGATTTGCCCCGCGTCGACATTCCCGCCAGTTGGGTGGATTTCGTAGTGGTGGCCGACAAGCCGTTCTACATCGAGCCTCTGTTCACCCGCGACCCTCGCCATATCAAGCCGGTACACGTGCTGATGGCGATGATGGCGATTCGTGGCATTTACGAAAAACACAATGTGCAGTCGCTCAACCACGGTATCGGCTTCAACACTGCCGCCATTGAGCTGATCCTGCCCACCTACGGCGAATCCCTGGGCCTGAAGGGTAAGATTTGCCGCAACTGGACCCTTAACCCTCATCCAACCCTGATTCCTGCGATTGAAAGCGGTTGGGTGGAAAGCGTGCATTGTTTCGGCACCGAGCTGGGCATGGAGAACTACATCGCCGCACGCCCGGATGTGTTCTTCACCGGCCGCGACGGTTCGATGCGCTCCAATCGGATGTTCTGCCAACTGGCTGGCCAATACGCGGTAGACCTGTTTATCGGTGCCACCCTGCAAGTGGACGGCGATGGGCATTCCTCCACCGTGACCCGTGGTCGTCTCGCTGGTTTTGGTGGCGCGCCGAACATGGGCCACGACCCGCGTGGCCGTCGTCACGGCACCCCAGCGTGGCTGGATATGCGTCATGACGATGCGCCAGAAGCCTTGTTGGAGCGCGGCAAAAAACTCGTGGTGCAAATGGTCGAGACCTTCCAGGAGGGCGGTAAACCCACGTTTGTCGAGACCCTGGATGCGGTGGAAGTGGCGCGCAAAAGCGGGATGCCCCTGGCACCGATCATGATCTACGGCGACGACGTCACACACCTGCTCACCGAAGAAGGCATCGCCTACCTGTACAAGGCGCGCTCCCTGGAAGAGCGCCAGGCGATGATCGCCGCCGTCGCAGGTGTCACGGCCATCGGCCTGCGCCACAACCCCAAGGACACTGCGCGCATGCGCCGCGAAGGCTTGATTGCCTTGCCCGAAGACTTAGGGATTCGCCGCACCGATGCCACCCGCGAGTTGTTGGCCGCCAAGAGCGTAGCCGATCTAGTGGACTGGTCCGGTGGCCTGTACAACCCGCCTGCCAAGTTCAGGAGTTGGTAAATGCGCGCCCTCAAACTGCATGAACTGAGCCTTGCCGATCGCCTGGCGGACATGGCCGTCGATGCGCTGATCGATGAAGCCGACCTGTCGCCCAAGCCCGCCTTGGTGGACCGTCGCGGCAATGGTGCCCACAACGATTTGCACCTGGGTTTGATGCACGCCTCGGCGTTGTCGTTGTGGCCGATGTTCAAGTCCATGGCCGAAGCGGCGATTGAGTTCGGTGAAATCGGCTTGCCCTTGCGCGAAGCCCTTGGGCGAATCGGCCGCGAAGGTGAGCAAGCGATGCTCGCGACCACCCACGGCGTGAATACCCATCGTGGCGCCATCTGGGCGCTGGGTTTGCTCACCGCAGCGGCAGCCCTGGAGCCCCGCACCATCACGCTGAACGCCGCCAAACTGGCCCTGCTCAACGACCGCCACGCGCCGCAAACCATGAGCCACGGCGCACAAGTCGCCCAACGCTACGGCGCACGGGGTGCCCGTGAAGAAGCCCAGCTTGGCTTCCCTTCGGTCATGCAACGCGGCCTACCGCAACTGCACCAAAGCCGCCGGCAAAACGCGGGTGAGCAGAACGCTCGCCTGGATGCCTTGCTCGCGATCATGACCGAGCTGGCCGACACCTGCGTGCTCTACCGTGCAGGCCCGGAAGGTATCCGCGCCATGCAACGCGGCGCCCAGGCCGTGTTGGATGCGGGTGGCAGCGCAACCCTGGCTGGTCGCCGCCAGTTGCACGAACTGGACAACCAACTGCTGGCACTGAATGCCTCCCCAGGCGGTGCTGCCGACCTGTTGGCCGCCTGCCTGTTTATCGATCGCCTCGACGG
>NZ_JBOICG010000612.1:0-1515 GCF_050739995.1 Pseudomonas sp.
GTGTTGATCAGCGCATCGCCGCCCTTGGCCTTGATGGCGGCGTCCTGAGCGCGCACGAAACGGCTGTTCTGGCCAATCGGGATAACGCCGAACAGCATGATGCCGGTGGCGCTGGCTTCACTGTGGCCCAAAACGGTGTATTGGCTGCTGTCGTATTGCGGGGATTTGATCGCGGTACCGGTGCAACCTGCGAGGGTGAAACCCAGAACTGCTGCTGCAACCACTTTACTGACGTACTTCACTCGTAACTCCATGAACTCAATCCCGGGATCCAATTCCCGGGGGGGCGACACTCTAATCGCTCAGCTGGCAGATTGAAATCAGCCAGCCAAGGTTTCACTTTCACGCCTGCACATACACCCAGGCTGTCAGGCCAGAGGCCAGCGCCACCGAGACGCGCTTGTAGTCCGACACTTCATAGGCATCGGCTGCTGCCAGTTCCTGCTCGGTGATCTGAAAGACCATGCCTTCGACGCTGCAGCCGCTTTCGCTGGTAGGCGCGACGATGGGGTGATGGGTCTTGCCACTGGTGGCCAGTACTTGCGGGTCGGTGATTTCGACCCAGCTTTGCGAATAGCCGAGCATCGCGTCTTGCTGGCCGACCAATTCCCGGCCGAAGTTGGCGAGCTGCACGGACTTGTCCTGCAAGGTGCCGTAGGAAAACAACAGCACGGGGTATTCGGTGGAGCGTTCCATTTCTGTTTCCTAAGCGAGTAAGTCTTCGTAGAAGGCGCCGTAAGGCAGGGTGGGGTGGGCAATCTGGATTTCCAGGATCCACAGCCCGGCATTCGGGTAGTGCTCGAAATCCCCCAGGTCGCCACCGCGATGGATGGCGTGGGGGAAGTCGCTGACGCGGTGGCCCTTGATGTCGAGGTTTAACTGCCAGCCCATGGCCTGCGCCTGCTCTTCGGCGTAGCGGTAAAGTTCAAGGCCCGCGACCTGATCGTTTTTCCAGCGCGATTGTACGCGGTCGAACAGTTCCTTGGCGGCGTCGGTGCAGGCGATCATGTCCGGGTCGTTGCCGGTAGTGAACGTCGCACCGGCGTCGCCTTCGTGGCCTTGCCACACGGCGCCCATGTCGATGAAGAAGATATCGTGTTCACCCAATACCGGGTCGCCGTCGGAGCGTTGCTTGAAGGTCTTGAGGGTATTGGCGCCGAAGCGCACCAGCAGCGGATGCCAGATGCGTTGCATGTCGAGGCTGGCGAGCACTTGCTTGCCCAACTCGCGGGCCTCGGACTCGAGCATGCCGGGACGGATGCGCTGGGCGAGTTGTTCGATGGCTTGCCAGGTCATGGCCTGGGCGTAGCGCATGGAGTCGATGCTGTAGGCGGTGCCCACAGCTTCCTTGGGTTGTGCGGTCACCGGTGTTTCCTCGAATTGGGCTGCGCGGATCGTTATGCGTTTTACTATATAGCGATACGTTGGACGAGCCCAACTCTGAAAACACCAAGCCACCCCATGTGGGAGCGGGCTTGCCCGCGAAAGCGGTGGATCAGTCAAACATCTATCTAC
>NZ_JBOICG010000613.1:0-10218 GCF_050739995.1 Pseudomonas sp.
GACTGACACTCCGCCATCGGGGGCAAGCCCCCTCCCACATTGGTTTCGCGATGCCCGTCAGGGCTTGGTACGGGTCTCATGCATCCGCGCCAGCTGCCGCTCCAGCATCGACGGATACGGTTCCATCAACCGTTCCACGCAGCTCGCACCTTCAGGGCTGGCGATCGGACGGATGCGCGCGCGCTGGCGGATCAAGGTGTCTTCACTGATCTTGCGCTCCACCAGCAGCAGGTTACGACTGTGTTGGGACAGGGCCAGCGCGTCCTGGGCGATTTCTGTCAGCAACAAGTCGATCTGGCTCATACCAAACAGGTCATCACCGACCGTCAGGCCCAGTTGCAACTGCAAGGTAATACCGCTGTCGGCCACTTCGATCTGCAGGGCATGGCCCAGGGCGCGCAGCAATTCGCCGCAGCAGATGGCGTTGGTCAGGTAGTCTTCGCCACTGTCTTCGCTGTGGAACAACATCAGCGTGCTGCCATCGTTCAGGGTATGCAGTTCGCTTTGATACAGCGACGCGGCCTGGTCGAGGCAATCACGATAGCGCTCCAGCAGTTCTGTCAGGCGGGCACGGGGCAGACGACGCAGTTGATCCTGTGCGCCCAGTTGCACAGCCAATACCGCGCTGTGCTGGGGTTCGGCGTTCTTCACGGGCATCGGCTTGGGCGCAACGACTGGCGCGGCGGACGATGTGTCGCGCAGGTCGGCAAACGGGTCTTCGTCGTCCAACTCGTCTTCTTCAGCCTTGACCACATGGCGCGGTGCTGCCTTCAGTCCGGCTACCGGGGCGCTTTCGTCAAAGCCTGGGTCACGCAGATCGCGGACCTCAAACTCAGGCTCGTCGGTGTCGTCGTATTCCGGCTCGGGCTCGGGCTCCGGCTCCGGCTCGCGCACCACTGGCTCCGGGGCAAAGCTTGCGTGGAGCTGGCGGGCGAGGTCACCGATTTCGTCCTGGCGGTCGGTGGCCGGGGTGTGTTCGTCGATATCTCGCAGCCAGATGCGCAACTGCATCAGCGGCGTGGAGATGTGCCGACCCAGGCGCAGGCTCAAGGCCAGTGCCAGCGCCAGCAGGATCGCGCTGAGAATGCCCATGCTTTGCAGGCTGATGGTCATCGGCTGCTGGAATTGCTGCATATCCAAGCTGATACGCAACTGACCGGCCTTCACATCCTGGAACGTGATGTTGCTCGAATACAGACCCTCGGCCTCACCCAACAGGCCGTTCTTCGGGCGCTGCCCGGCTTCGGCCATGATCCGGTTGTCCACGCTATAGATAGCGGCGTGGGCCACCAGCGGGTTCTTGGTCAGGTTGTTGAGCAGCACGTTCAGGCTGAGGATGTCGTTGGACACCAGCAACTCAGTCGCCGAAGTGGCGGTCTGCGTCGTCAGGCTCGCGCCCAGGGCGTCGGCTTGCTCGTGCATGGCCTGCTTGAACTGCAAACCCATCACGCAGGCGTAGATCACCAAGGCCAAAGCGACCAGGATCACGTTATGGCTGGCGATGCGTAATGCGATCGGTACACGGCGGTGGCGCAGTGCCCGGAAGATCAGCAGGAAGAAGTTATCGGTTTTTACTGGCGTGGGCCGGTTCACTTGCGCTCGGCTCTTGGTCCGTGAAGTTGACGCGCAGTATAGCGACAGGCCTAGGGCCGGCAAAGCGCTGGCTGTGCCCGATGGTCACTGAAAGTGGGTAGAATGCAGTTTTTTTCCAGCCTGGGGGTGCGCTTTGCGCGAAATTGTCCTGATAAACATCACAGGTCTTGACCGACCGGGTCTCACCGCTGCCATTACCGGTGTGTTGGCCCAGGGTGGTGTGAACATTCTCGACATTGGCCAAGCGGTGATCCACGACACCTTGTCCTTTGGCATCCTCGTCGAAATTCCGAGCACCGAGCAGGCGTCTTCGGTACTCAAAGACATCCTGTTTACGGCGTATAAGCTCGATCAACAGGTGCGATTCACGCCGGTGTCCGAGGCCGATTACCAGCATTGGGTCGACGGTCAGGGTAAAAAACGCCACATCGTGACCCTGCTGACCCGCAAGGTGACGGCTGAACAATTGCAGCGCGTCAGTTCGATCACGGGCCAGTATGGTTTGAATATCGACCATATTGACCGTCTGTCGGGTCGTATGCCGTTGGACACGCCGGCCGATAAAGGCAAGGGCTGCATCGAGTTCTCCGTGCGTGGCGAACCGGCTGATCCACAAGCATTGCGCGCCGAATTCCTGAGCGTGGCTCAGGAGCTGAATGTCGATATCGCCTTCCAGGAAGATTCACTGTTCCGTCGCAACCGTCGCCTGGCGGTGTTCGACATGGATTCCACGCTGATCGAGGCCGAAGTCATCGACGAACTGGCCAAGGCGGCGGGTGTAGGCGAGCAGGTCTCCGAGATTACCGAGCGCGCCATGGCCGGCGAGCTGGACTTTCGCGCCAGCTTCAAGGAGCGCCTGGCGCTGCTCAAGGGGTTGGATGTGAGTGTGCTGGACTCGATTGGTGCATCGCTGCGCCTGACCGAAGGTGCCGAAACACTGTTCGCTGAACTCAAGCGCCTGGGTTACAAGACGGCGATCCTGTCTGGCGGCTTCACCTACTTCGCCAAGCAATTGCAGGCCAAGCTGGGCATCGACTATGTGTTCGCCAACGAGCTGGAAGTGATCGACGGCAAAGTGACCGGTGTGGCGGTTGAGCCGATTGTTGACGCACAGCGCAAGGCTGACTTGCTGAAGGAGCTGGCTCACAAGGAAGGTCTGCGTCTGGAGCAGACCATTGCGGTCGGTGACGGTGCGAACGACTTGCCGATGCTGGCGATTGCCGGGTTGGGTGTGGCGTTCCGTGCCAAGCCGTTGGTGAAGCAGTCGGCCAAGCAGGCGATTTCGACCTTGGGGTTGGATGGCGTGTTGTATCTGCTGGGCTTTCGCGATCGCGATGGTCAGCTGTAACTGAAGAAATGCGGTAAAAAAATGTGGGAGGGGGCTTGCCCCCGATAGCGGTGGTTCAGTTAATGATGTGTTAACTGGTACTCCGCCATCGGGGGCAAGCCCCCTCCCACATTGGGTTCTGTGTCAGGCTTTAGGTGTTGCGATACCTTGACCCATCTGCACTGGCGTACCCGCCACTAACTCTTCTGCCCACTTCACCTGATCCGGTCCGAACAGCACGATGGCGGTCGAGCCCAGCTTGAAGCGACCCAGCTCCGCGCCTTTCTCCAAATGAATCGGCGCCCGCGCCGCTTCGTCGTAGCGGAAGGTCTTCAGCTCACGCTTCGGCGGTGTCACCAGGCCGGCCCATACGGTTTCAATCGACGCGACGATCATCGCGCCTACCAATACCACGGCCATCGGACCGCGTTCGGTGTCGAACAGGCAGACAACGCGCTCGTTGCGTGCAAACAGCTCCGGCACGTTTTCAGCGGTGGTCTGGTTTACCGAGAAAATTCGCCCTGGCACGTACACCATCTCACGCAGCGTACCCGCCAGCGGCATGTGCACACGGTGGTAGTCCTTCGGCGACAGGTAAATAGTGGCGAAATCACCGCCCATGAACGGTGCAGCCAGCGCCGCATCCCCGCCCAGCAGTTCCAGCACGCTGAAGCTGTGGCCTTTGGCCTGGAATACCCGGCCGTGTTCGATCGGGCCAAGCTGACTGACGGCACCGTCGGCAGGGCTCAATACCGCACCTGGAGTTGGGTCCAGCGGGCGTGCACCGTCTTTCAGCGCTCGGGTGAAGAACGCGTTGAAGTGCTCATAGGCGGTCAGGTCTTCAACCAGGGCCTGGGACATGTCCACCTGATAGCGCTTGGCGAACCAGCTGGTGAAGGCGTTCTTGAACCAGCGTACGCGGCACTCGGCAATGCAGCCGGCCAGGCGCGACAGCAAGTGGTGTGGCAACAGGTACTGGCTGAGGATAAACAACTGCTTTTTCATTAAGTGTCCTTAAACCTTAAATCTCAACGGGGGTGTCGGGGTGGTTGCCCCATTCGCCCCAGGAACCGGCATAACCTTTGACTCGCGGATAACCGAGCGCCTTGGCCACCAGGTAGGTGAAGCCAGAGCGATGGTGAGTCTGGCAGTGGGTGATGATTTCTTTGTCGCGGGTCAGTCCGAGGTCTTCGAGGATCTGTGGCATATCGCGGCGGATGCGCAGGTTGCGCGCCTTGTCCATGCCGGCGGTCCATTCGAAGTTCACCGCGCCGGGGATGTGCCCGCCTTTGGCCGCGAGTACTTTTTCGCCGGAATACTCCAGCGGGCCGCGTGCGTCCCAGATACCCAGGTCAGCGGCGCCGAGTCGGCTTTGCAGGTACTCTCGGGTGGCGGTGGGGCCTTCGTGCAGCGTCAGGCTGACCGGGCCGCCGACGGGAGCGGGCACCTCGGTGGAAACCGGGTACTGGCCTTCCAGCCAAGCCAGCAGGCCACCGTCCAGGTAGTGGTATTTCGGGTGGCCGATCACGTCGAGCATCCAGATAAAACGCCCGGCCCAGCCACCGCCTTCGTCGTCGTAGACCACGTAGGTCGCGTCCGGGGTGTGGCCCAGTTCGCCGAACAGTGCTTCCAGCTCGGCCTTGCTCGGCAGTAAGCCGGGGGCGGGAGGCTGGCCCAGTTGGGTGCGCTTGGGGTCAACGAAATGCGCGCCGGGGATATGCCCTTCGGCGTAGCGGGCGGCGCTGGTGAGGTCCACCAGAATCAGGTGTTCGGCATCAAGGCGACCTTGCAGGTCGCTGGATTCGATCACCAGCGGCAAGCCAGAGAAGTCAGGCATGTGAGGTCTCCTGGGCACAAATGTCGGCGATAAAGGACCGCGATTGTAGCGCAAGCATCAAGCGCTGCGGTTGGTAAAGCTGTGCAGGGCTTTCTCGATGCATTGGGCGGTTTTGCCGAAGGCTTGCACGGTGGTTTCCGAGAATGGCCCGCCACCCTGGTCGGCGACCATCAGCATGACCACGCGGCCATTGCAGCTCAGGGATCGCAACAACAGGTGCTCGCCGGTAAACAGGCGACGCAGGACCGGCGGCAGCAACGCAGAGAACTGCGCATGGTTGTCGGGTGTGAGGCGTACCTGGGCGGATTTTTCCAGCAGGCGCTGCAGCAGCGTGCTGTTGACCACGTCCAGGCTCAGGTGCGCGGCATCCTTCGGCAGACCATCGGCTTGATGCACATGCAATGTACTCAAGGCGCGGTCGGCCATGAACAGCAGCACTCGTTGCATGCCGCTGGCCACCAAGGCTTCTTTGGCACACGTGGTCAGGTGCATGGCGTTGGCGAAGCGGCTCGGTTCGACCAGCAGCTCGGTGCAGCGCTTGCGCCACACGGCCAAGGCTTCGGCGGTGGGGGGCGGTGCGGGCAACAGACCGCGATGGATCTTCTGCACATGCCATGGCCAGATCAGCGACAACGCCGGGTGCCAGAGATCGGGCATCAAGGTGTGGCGGGCGCTGATCACCGCTTGTTGATGGACCTGTTGCTGTACGTCGCCCAGGGGTTCTTGCAGGTAGAGCGCAGTGAGGTATTGCCAGCGCTCGGTGTGCGGGCAGGTCCAGGACTCCTGGGCCGACAGTGCCAGGCCGTTGGCCAGCAGTACGGTATTGGCCGGCTGGTTCAGCCAGCGCCGCAGGCTGGGTTCGGCATCCAGCAGTTGCTGGTGGCGCAGCGCCTCGTCTTCGCGGGCGATATGCAACGCTTTGACCAGCAAGCGCTGTTCGCTCAAAAGCAGGTGGTAGCCTTGGGACACCCAGATCGGCAAGTGCCAGGCTTCGGTCAAGCCAAGGCACAAATCCAACAGTCGTACGCCGAACAGTTCATGCTCGACCTGGTGCGCCGACTGGCCCTTGTGAATCACCCGCAACTCCCATTCTTCCAGGAGTTTGGGATAGGCGACGGCCATCGGCCACAACGGCGACAGAAACAGCAGGCTGCCCCAGTGAATGTCTTGCCACAAGCGCGCCAGGCGGCTGCCGAACAAACCGTTGGCTTGTTGCGAGGCGTGCTGGCTCACCAGCAACAATTGGCGCAACGCCACGGGGATTTCCTGAGCGGGCACCGAGGGCAGGCGCGCCAGCAGTTCTTCAGCGCGCTTGAGGCCGAGGCGGTTGAGCGCCACTTCAAGGTTTTCCGCCGGCTCCGCCATGCTGCCGTGGGTGTGGCTGTTGGCCTCGCGCATCACGCTGAGTACCAGCGCCGGGCTGTTTTGCATCAGCTCGGCAATATCTCGTAATGAACTGCGGCTGTCGCGGATGGCTTTGCACACACGCTCATGGCTGGCTTGGGGAACAGGCAGCGGCACCTCATCCAGGCGCTTGATCCAAGCGGCGAGGGTGGTGGGTTTTGTAGTTGGAACTGTCGTTTCATTAGCCATGATTGGGGCGCGATCATCACTTGCATTCAACACGCCCGGAACGGGCCGAATTGGCTTTTCGCCTTAACGGGCTATAGTCTGGCGCAGTTTTGCCGATAAGTAGAACAAGAGTTTTTCAGCTGCACCCACTATGTCCATGAACCTGACGGCGCAAGTACCAATCTCCTATGGCTAAAATTATCGGCATCATCGTCGTCATCGCAAGCGTGCTCGGTGGGTACGTCCTGTCCCACGGTAAAATTGCCGCATTGATCCAGCCCTTCGAAGTGCTGATTATCGGCGGCGCTGCGTTTGGTGCTTTCTTGCAGGCCAACCCCGGCTACATGACCATGCACGTGATCAAGAAGTCGCTGGGCATGTTCAGCTCGCGCTTCTCCCACACCTTCTACCTGGAAGTACTGGGCCTGATCTACGAGATCCTCAACAAGAGCCGCCGCGAAGGCATGATGGCCATCGAAGGCGACATTGAAGACGCTGCTGCCAGCCCGATTTTCGCCAAGTACCCGGCCGTGCTCAAAGATGAGCGCATGACGGCCTACATCTGTGACTACCTGCGCATCATGTCCTCCGGCAACATGGCCCCCCATGAGCTGGAAGGCCTGTTCGACATGGAGCTGTTCAGCCTCAAGGAAGAACTGGAACATCCTTCCCACGCCGTCACTGGCATCGCCGACGGTATGCCGGGTTTCGGTATCGTTGCGGCAGTACTCGGTATCGTGGTGACCATGGCTTCCTTGGGCGAAGGCGACCAGAAGGCCATCGGCATGCACGTGGGTGCGGCTCTGGTGGGTACCTTCTTCGGTATTCTCGCGGCCTACGGTTTCTTTGGCCCGCTGGCGACTTCCCTGGCCCATGACGCCAAGGAAGAAGTGAATCTCTACGAAGCGATCAAGGCGTGCCTGGTGGCTTCGGCCTCCGGTATGCCGCCATCGCTGGCGGTGGAGTTCGGGCGCAAAGTGCTATACCCGAAACATCGCCCAAGTTTTGCCGAGCTGGAACAAGCGGTTCGCGGTCGCTAAGCCATGGAAAACAACCAGCCGATAATCATCAAGCGCGTCAAGCGCTTCGCTGCGGGGCATCATGGCGGCGCCTGGAAAATCGCCTTCGCCGACTTTGCGACGGCGATGATGGCGTTCTTCCTGGTGCTGTGGTTGATGTCCACCGCCACGCCGGAACAAAAGATCGCCATTGCCGGTTACTTCAAAGACCCGATTGGCTTCTCGGAAAGCGGTACGCCTTTTGTGATCGACCTGGGCGGCTCGCCGCAGTTGGCGCCTGAGCGCACCATCAACCCGGAGGTCAAGACCGAAGCTCCCCAGGAAAAGATTCCAGTCGAGCGCGACACCGTCGAGGCCATGGCTGAGCAAGTCGAACAGGAACGTCTGGAATTGCTGCTGAAGGAATTGCAGACCAAGGTTGAAGAAAACCCGCAACTGCTGAAGTTCAAGGACCAGATTTCCTTCGAGATCACGCCTGAGGGCTTGCGTATCCAGATCACTGACGCCGCCAACCGGCCGATGTTCGACTCCGGCAGCGCACGCTTGAAGCCGTATTTCGAAGACATCCTGCTGGCCATGGCCGACACCATCAAGGCGGTGCCGAACAAGATCAGCATTAGCGGCCACACCGATGCCAAGCCGTATGCGGGCCAGGGCGACTTCGGTAACTGGGAGCTCTCGGCCAACCGTGCCAACGCCGCACGCCGCGCGCTGGTGGCAGGCAGTTACCCGGACCCGCAAGTGGCGCGAGTGGTGGGGTTTGCCTCCTCGCAGTTGTTTGATTCCGCAGACCCATTCAACCCAGTCAATCGCCGGATTGATATCGTGGTGCTGACCAAAAAGGCACAGCGTGCGATTGAGGGCGATCAAGGGGCCAAACCGGCACCGGTCCAAGGCGACGGCGCACCGGGTGAAGTGCCGGCGGATCCGAACGCCCTTCCACCAGGGCAGGAGCCGTTACCGCCCCATGAGCTGCGGCAGAAGCTGAACCTGTTTGATGACGGTGGGATGAAGGATCCTACGGTGCCAGCGCCGGTACCCGGATCGTAATCCACATACCAAAAGGCCGCGATGATCGCGGCCTTTTGGTAGGGGCAGTTTAGTAACTGCTCTCAGGCAAGCTCGCAATAATCGAGCGATAGCTGTTCATGCGCTGCTGCTGCACGCGGCCATCTTCCAGCGCCTTGAGCAGCGCACAGCCCGGCTCGCGGTCGTGTTTGCAGTCGCGGAAGCGGCAAGTGCCGATCAGGTCGTTGAACTCGATGAAGCCCGCTTCCACATCGCTGCGGCTGACGTGGCCGAGGCCGAATTCACGGATGCCCGGGGAGTCGATCAGTTCACCGCCGCCGGGGAAGTGGAACAACCGCGCGGTGGTGGTGGTGTGGGTGCCCTGGCCGGACAGCTCAGACAGCGGGCCGACACGGGTCTCGACTTCTGGCAGCAGGCTGTTGACCAGCGACGACTTGCCTACGCCCGACTGGCCGACAAACACGCTGATACGGCCGTCCAACTGCTGTTGCAGCTGTTCCATGCCATTACCGTGATGGGCCGAGACTTCCAGCACCGGGTAACCGAGGGTACGGTACACCGCCAGCAATGCGTTGAGCGCCGGGGCGTTCTGTTCGTCGATCAAGTCGAATTTGTTCAGCAGCAACAACGGGCGGATGCCGGCGTGTTCGGCCGCGACCAGATAGCGGTCGATCAGGTTGGCATGGGGCTCGGGCAACGGCGCGAACACGATCACGATCATGTCGACGTTGGCGGCCACCGGCTTGAGCTGGCCGCGGCTGTCGGGGCGGCGCAGTTCGGTGGTACGCGGCAATTGGGCGACGATCACACCGATGCCCTGGTTGCCGGCGCGCCATACGACCTGGTCGCCGGTCACCAGCGCAGGCAGGTTGGCGCGCAAGTGGCAACGGAACACCTGGCCGGCGAGCTCGCCTTCCAGCGCCTCGACTTCGACCTGCACACCGAAGTGCGCGATCACCAGGCCTGTTTGTTCAGGGCCAAGGTCGCCGCCTTCGAGCGCTTCTACGGCGGAGGATTCACGTTTGGCGGCGCGAGCGGCGCGTTCACCTTGAATCTTTTCGATGCGCCAGTTTTGGCGGCGATTGAGCTGGCGTTTGGCCATGGGTGTTCCGTGTCGATAATGCAAAGGTTAGGTAAAACGGTCGCGAGTCTAGCACGCCCCCGCCTGCTAAACTGCGCAGCTACGCCAAGGTGCCAAGAGAATCAAGCCATGCAAAACCCACAGAACCTGATTTGGATCGATCTGGAAATGACCGGTCTGAACCCCGACACCGACGTCATCATCGAGATGGCGACCATTGTCACCGACAGCAATCTCAACACCTTGGCCGAAGGTCCGGTGATTGCCATCCACCACAGCGATGCCGTCTTGGCCACCATGGACGAGTGGAACACCCGCACCCACGGCAACTCCGGCCTGACCCAGCGCGTGCGTGACAGTCGCATCAGCATGGCTGAGGCCGAGGCCGAAACCATCGCCTTCCTGGAGAAGTGGGTACCCAAGGGCAAGTCGCCGATCTGCGGCAACAGCATCTGCCAGGACCGTCGCTTCCTTTATACCCATATGAAGGGGCTGGAAAGCTACTTCCACTACCGCAACCTGGATGTATCGACGCTAAAAGAGCTGGCAGCGCGCTGGGCGCCGGAAGTCAAAGACAGCTTCCATAAAGGCAGCACACACCTGGCGTTGGATGATATTCGCGAGTCGATCGCCGAGTTGCAGCATTACCGCAAGCATTTCATCAAGGCTTGAATGGGCGGTGCCTGAACCGGCGCCATCGCAGGCAAGCCAGCTCCCACAGTTGAATGTATTCACAAATCCAAATGTGGGAGCTGGCTTG
>NZ_JBOICG010000614.1:0-6657 GCF_050739995.1 Pseudomonas sp.
CTGATACACCGCATTCGCGAGCAAGCCCGCTCCCACATTGGTTCTCCAGCGTCTGCGAAATCTCAGTAAACGTCTCGACGATAGCGGCCTTGTTCGATCAAGCGCTCCACGGCTTCACTGCCCAGCACCTCATGCAGCACTTGATCCACCCCCGCTGCCATACCCTGCAAACTCCCACATACATAAATCGCCGCGCCATCGGCCAGCCATTTACGCAGCACATCCGCCGACTCTCGCAGGCGGTCCTGCACGTAGATTTTCTCTTCCTGATCCCGGGAAAACGCCAGGTCGAGTAGGGCCAGGTCACCGCTGGCCAACCAACCGTGCAGTTCGTCCTGGCAGAGGAAGTCGTGCTTGATATTGCGCTCACCGAACAGCAGCCAGTTACGCTGCTGGCCATCGGCAATGCGCGCCTTGAGCAAGCTGCGCAGGCCGGCCAGGCCGGTGCCGTTGCCCAGCAGGATCAGGGGTGCCGGTGTCTGCGGCAGGTGGAAACCACTGTTGCGGCGCAGGCGCAGGCTGATCCCTGAGCCAATGGCCGCATGTTCGGTCAGCCAGCCTGAGCCGAGCCCCAGGCTGCCGTCGGAGTGGCGTTCCTGGCGCACGATCAACTCCAGCACGCCGTCGCTGGCAATCGAGGCGATGGAGTACTCGCGCATGCCCAAGGGCACTAAGGCGTTCACCAGCGCCTGGGCGTGCAGGCCGACCAGATGCGCACGATGGGTCGGCAGTTGGCGGGTGGCCAAGGCTTGGTCGAGGGTTTGTGTAAGCCCCTCTATCACCACGCCGTCGCTGCCGGCCAGGCCCATGCCTTCAAGGAAGTGCTCGACGGCCCACGGACAGTTGCGCGGCAACACTTCCACCAAGTCACCTGCCAACCAGCTTTGCGGCGAAGGCGGTGTCAGGCCCAGCAGGTAAATGTCGGCGCCGACGCTGTCGCGGTTGAGCAGGGTGCGCTGGTTGAGCGTCCAGTTTTCATACGGCGCCGCCTGCCAGGCCGCTGCAGGCGCGTGGCCGATCAGTTGGCCGAGTTGTTGTTGCCAGGTCAGCAGGGCTTCGGTGTCGCCGCTGTCGACCTCCACGGGGGCGAACAGCGCATTGCCGCCCTGATGGGTCAGCCAGAAATGCAGACGCCGGGCAAAGCCGCAGAAGTGCTCATATTGACGGTCACCCAGGGCCAGCACCGAGTAGTTCAAGCCTTTGAGGGACAGGTCTTGGCCGAGCACGCTGCGCTCAAAACCACGGGCGCTGTCCGGCGCTTCACCGTCACCGAAAGTGCTGACCACGAACAGCGCATTCTCGGACTGGCTCAAGTCACTCTGGCTGACGCTTCCCAGAGGCTGCACCTTCACCGGCAGGCCTGCGGCCTGCAGTTGTCCAGCCGTTTGCCATGCCAGTTGCTCGGCAAAGCCGCTCTGGCTGGCGAAGCCGATCAGCCACGCCGATGCATCACTGTGATTGGAGCCTAAGCCTTTGCGGGCATCGCGTACCTGGCGCTTTTTGCGGCGACGGTCGAGGTACAGCAGCCAGCCGGTGATAAAGAACAGTGGCATCAACAGCGAGCTGACGGTGAGGATGATCCTGCCGGTCAGGCCGAAGTAGCTGCCGGTGTGCAGCGCATAGATGCTGGTGAGCAACTGTGAGCCAAGCGTCTTGCTCGCGTATTGATCGTGGGATTTGACCTCGCCGGTGGCCGGGTCGAGGTTGATCTGGTTCAGCGCCCGGTCATGGGGTGAGGACTTGAGCAGGTAATAGATGGTAGCCGGTTGCCCGGCGACGGCCGGCATGCGGATGTTGTAGGCGCTCAGGTCGGGACCGGCGTTGGCGTAGATGCTGCTCCAGATGGCGTCGTAGTTGGCCACTGGCGCCGGGCCTGCGGGCGGCGGGCCGCGTTTGCGCATCCTTTCGTTTTGTGGGGCGTCGGACAGCAGTTGTGTCAGCCCTTTGCTGTACCAGTCGTAAGACCAATACAGCCCGGTCAGCGCCGAAAATAGATAGAACAACAGGCACCAGGTGCCGAACACCGAGTGCAGGTCCCAGTTGAAGCTGCGGCCTTTTTTGCGCCAGTCCAGTGTCAGCCAGGCTCGCCAATTCGCCACCTGGCGCGGCCAGCGCAGGTACAGGCCGGAGAGGCAGAAGAACACCAGGAGCAGCGTGCAGGCGCCCGTGATGTTGCGCCCGGTTTCACCCATGGCCAGGAAGCGGTGCAGTTGCAGAGTGAAACCGAGTACATCCTGGCCGACGGCATCGCCCATGTAGTCGCCGGTGTAGGGGTCGAAGTAGCGCATCTGGCCGCGACGCTCGCCTGGCGGTGGGGTGAAAAACACGCGGGCGGCATTGCCGCTTTCGCTTTCCACCCACAGCATCGACACGGTCTTGCCTTCGGTGGCTTCGAGCTTGCGCACCAGTTCGGCGGGCGGCAACACGCCAGCCTCGCGTTTTTCCACGCTCAGTGTCGCGGGGTTGAGCGCCCGCAGGATTTCATCTTGAAACGAAACCGCAGCCCCGGTGATCCCCATTAACGCCAGCACCAGCCCGGCCGTGATGCCGAAGAACCAGTGCAACTGAAACAGGGTTTTCTTCAACACGTCTGACCGCCTCGCTCATCTGGGTTTGTTCGTCACGGCGCGCATTATGCCGTGAGTTGTCGAGAAACATTCTGTTTTACATGCAAAAGCCCCACGCATCCGATGCGTGGGGCTTTTGGCTGAACGTTGACCGCTTTTAGAAGTGGAAGCTGGTGGTCAACAGCGCCGTACGACCGGCCGCCTGGTTGGCGAAGTGTGCCGCGTAGGCTTTGTCGTAGTAGGTCTTGTCGGTCAGGTTCTGCACGTTCAATTGCAGGTCGACGTTCTTGGTCAGCTTGTAGCTGGCCATGGCGTCGTAGCGGGTGTAGGACGGCACGTACACCGTGTTGGCCGCATCACCGTAAACCTGGTCGACGTAGAACGCGCCGCCGCCGATGGTCAGTTTTGGCGTGATGTCATAAGTGGTCCACAGGCTGAAGGTGTTCTTCGGCGTGTTGGGCATTTCGTTGCCTTTGTTGGAGCCAGCGCTGACCACGCCATTACGTCCGTTGAGACCGGATTTGACCAGTTCGCTGTCCAGGTAGCTGTAGCCGGCGAACACCTGCCAGTGATCGGTCAGCTTGCCGCTGGCGGAGAGCTCCAGGCCATCGACCTGAGATTCGCCGGCGTTCTGGTAAGTCATCGCGTCTACCAGGATGCGGGTGTTCTTCTTCTCGGTGCGGAATACTGCAGCGGTCAGGGACAGGCGGTCGTGGAACAGGTCCCACTTGGTGCCCAGCTCGTAGTTGACGGTTTCTTCCGGCTTCAGGTCGCTGCTGGCGGCACCGGCCGACAGTGGGTTGCCATCGGCGCCTTCGCCGACCAGGCCGCCGGCTGGTGAGGCCGAAGTGGCGTAAGACGCGTAGATGCTGCCGTTATCCACAGGCTTCCAGACCAAACCAGCCTGCCAGTTGAAGAACTGGCTGTCCTCTTTGATCTTGGAACGCCCGGTGGTGGCGTTGGTATTGGCCACGGTGTCGAAGGTGTCGTAGCGCAAACCGACGTTCAGCAGCCATTTCGGGTCGAGTTCGATGGTGTCGAACACGTAGGCGGCGCGGCTGGTGGCCTTGGTGTTGGTGCCCATGTAGTTGCGTGTGGCGCTGCCGGTCCAGGCGTCGTCCGGGTTCGGATTGCCCAGGGACGTGCAGCTACCGCCGCTGTTGCCGACCAGGCCGGGTTTGCAACCGCCGCTTGGGTTGGCGTTTGGCGACACGGTGTAGCCGCTGTAGCGGGTTTCCTCACCGGTGAACTCCAAGCCGGTGGAGTAGGAGTGCTTCATGCCCGCCAGTTGGAAATTACCAAACAGATCGGTCTGGTTGGTGGTCGTGGTCGTGGTGGACACGCGGGTGTTGGCGCGACGCCAAACGGTGCCGAACTGGTTGACGTTGTGCTGGCTGTCGTCCGGCTGGGTGAGGATGTAGTCCTGGCCGGTGCTGCCGTGACGCAGGGTGTTTTTCAGCGTCATGTTGTCGTTCAGGTCGTGCTCGACGGAGAAGGTGCTGATGTCGGCGCGGGTCTTGCGGAAGTCACGGTCTTTCAAACCGTAGAAGTTGTTGCTGTCACCGCCGTCGGTGGGCTTGTCATGCACATGCGCGGCTTTGGCGCCGCTGTTGCTGTAGCCATAAGGAATACCCGAGTCCGGCAGGTCGTCGCTTTCCATGTGGTAGTAGCTGACGTTGACGCGGGTCGGTGTGCCCAGGCCAAAGGTCAGCGACGGCGCCACGCCCCAACGGTCGTAATTGATCGCATCGCGACCGGCCACGTTCTGTTCGTGGCTCATCAGGTTCAGACGGAATGCGGCGCTGTCGTCGAGGAACTGACGGTTTACGTCGAGTACGTAACGGCGGGTCTGGTCGGAACCGTAGGTGAAGCCTCCGTTGGTGAAGTCACGCGCCTGTGGCGTCTTGCTCACCAGGTTGATGCTGCCGCCGGCCGAGCCGCGACCGCCGAAGGACGAGTTCGGGCCTTTGCTGACTTCGATCGACTCGATGTCGAAGATTTCGCGGCTCTGACCGCCAGTGTCGCGCACGCCGTCCAGGTAGGTGTCGCCCTGGGCGTCAAAACCACGGATGAACGGGCGGTCGCCTTGAGGGTTGCCACCTTCACCGGCGCCGAAGGTAATGCCCGGCACGGTGCGCAAGGCATCCTGCAATGAGGTGGCTGCGGTGTCTTTCAGCACTTGTTGCGGCACCACGGTGACCGAGCGCGGGGTGTCCACCAGCGGCGCGGTGTACTTCTGTGAAGAGGCTTTTTCCACCTGGTAGGAGGTGTTGTCCTGTTCCTGGCCGGTAATGCTGGTGGCACCGAGGGAGATGCTGTTGCGCTCGCCTTTTTGTTCGGTATCTTCAGCCGCTTGCGCCAGATGGGCGACGGAGCTGGCACTGAGAGCGACGCCGATGGCCGAAGCCAGCATGCGTGGTGAACTGGCAGGTGTTTTTGTAGTAATGCGCGACATGACGTGTCCTTTCCCCAAGGATGTGAGGTCGCGGAATATAGGGTGAACAAGTATTCATATCAATTGCGATACATTGCTAATTGCATTGAATTTACATTCTTTACACTTTTGGCTTACGGTTTTTACGCACTCATTCGTCTCCGGTGTTTTACAGGGCGGATAAGAATCAATACCATTAATGACTCTCTGTTTTCAGGTACTGCCCCATGCTGCTGCACATACCCGGCCTGTTCTCTCGTGAGGAAGTGCAGCGCATTCGCCAGGCCCTGGAAACCACCGAGTGGGCTGATGGCAAGATCACCGCCGGGCACCAGTCCGCCAAAGCCAAGCACAACCTGCAATTGCCCGAAGGTCACCCGCTGGCCAAGGAAATTGGCGCGGCGATGCTGGAGCGGTTGTGGAAAAATTCGTTGTTTATGTCAGCAGCGCTGCCGCACAAGGTTTTCCCGCCGTTGCTTAACTGTTACACCGCGGGTGGCAGTTTCGACTTCCATATCGACAACGCCGTGCGCCAGGCCCGCGGCAGTCACGAGCGGGTGCGCACTGACCTGTCGTCCACCCTGTTCTTCAGCGACCCGGACGAATACGACGGCGGTGAGTTGGAAATCCAGGACACCTTCGGCCTGCAACGGGTCAAGCTGCCGGCCGGCGACATGGTGCTGTACCCCGGTTCCAGCTTGCATAAAGTCAACGCCGTGACCCGCGGCGCGCGCTATGCCTCGTTCTTCTGGACCCAAAGCCTGGTGCGCGAAGACAGCCAGCGCACCTTGTTGTTCGAGATGGACGGCGCCATCCAGCAACTGACCCGTGACGTCCCGGACCACCCGGCCCTGATCCAACTCACCGGCACGTACCACAACCTGCTGCGTCGCTGGGTCGAGGTCTGACATGGGCTTTTTATTGCGCCGTGAAGAAGTGCTCAATGTCGAACAACTGCAAAGCATGCTCGACGACTCCCCGGTGCGCGCCGCCCAGGCCATCCTGATGGCGGCGAAGGAAGGCGTGCTCGACGCCCAGGCGTTGCTCGGGCAAATCCTGCTGGAAGGGCGCGGCATTGCGCGGGATGAAGCGTTGGCACTGCGTTGGTTTCAGATCGCGGCCCAAGGCGGGCATTTGATGGCGCGCAATATGGCCGGGCGTTGCCTGGAGCATGGCTGGGGCTGTGCCGTTGATGAGGTGGCGGCGGCGCGGGCCTATCGTGCGGCAGCCGAGGGCGGATTGGATTGGGGCCAGTACAACTATGCCAACTTGCTGGCGACCGGCCGAGGTGTGACTGAAGATCGCCCGCTAGCGCTGATGTTTTATCGTCTGGCGGCCGAGCAGAGGCATGCCAAATCCATGAACCTGGTGGGTCGTTATCTGGAAGACGGGCAGTTTTGCCCAAGGGATCTGGAGGCCGCCGTCGACTGGTATCGCCGTTCCGCCGAGGGTGGCGATTTTCGCGGACAGTTCAGCTATGCAGCGGTGTTGGCTGACAAAGGCCAAATCGAAGAAGCACTGGAGTGGTTGCGCAAGGCGTTGGAGGGCGGAAATCTCAAATTTTTGCGTACGGCCCATAACGCCTTGGAGGCTGCCAACGATCCGCAGATTCGCGCCATGGCTGAAGCCTACCAGCAACGCGTCGTTACCCTTTCC
>NZ_JBOICG010000615.1:0-3990 GCF_050739995.1 Pseudomonas sp.
ATGGCGGCGGAGTCATTGGCGGTGACGGCGCGGGCTTCGATGGCGGCCGCAGCGCCGGCACCGTCGAGGCGGTCCATGTTGGCTTCGGTGGCGTGGCCGGCGTTGGCGCCTTTGATCACCGCTGCACCGGTGTCTTCGTTATCGACTTCATCCCAACTCAGCATTGAAATACTCCTTCCTGGTACTCGAAAAATAGGTGTCTTGCAGGCTTCAAGGCATTGAAATACTGCGCAGAGTGTGGTCGGAAAATACCGATGCTGCACACTATGTAGTGGTCATTCGTGTTTGTGGGCACACTATATGGTGTGTAACAAAGTAGGTCAACGCACAACATGTGCGGTCTTGAGTCGCTGGCGCAGCACTATTGAGCTATAAAGCCTGGGTTCATTGACTACCGGTGGAATTTCAAGGGAATGAAAAAACTACTGATCCGAACCGCCCTGCTGGAAGACGCGCAAAGCATCTTCGAGGTGCATAAAAACTCCGTCGAAAGCCTTTGCGGTGGCGATTATGCCCCCGATCAGATTGCCATGTGGCTCGACGGTCGCTCACCCTCGACTTACCGCGAGGCCATTGCCGCTGGCAACCTGTGGTTGGCGTACACCGACACCTTGCAGGGTTTCGTCGAGATCGACGGCCATGAAGTCAGCAAATTGTTTATCCGCGGTGATGCGGCCGGGCAGGGCATTGGTGCGCGCCTGTTGAATGAAGCCTTGCAGCGGATAAAAAACGCCGGCCATCCCAATGCGTACCTGGAAGCCACCCTTACGGCTGAAAAATTCTATGCCGCCTTCGGCTTTCGCAAGATCGGCGAAGGTACGTTCAGCCGTGGCAATAGCCCGGTTTCCATCGAAATTATCAAGATGGAACTCGATCTGTAGGGGCCATGAGGAAAACTCACACCCCTATGACTTTTAATGGTTACAGCCGCCTCAAAGGCTAGTGCTAAAAATTCGCCAACCAGCTCTCCATAACAACAACGAGCGTTTGCGAAAATGAAAGCACTTGATCTGTATATCGGCGAAGGCTTCGAAGGCCCGGGCGTCAATGCTGCCCACATCAACATCCTCATCGGCCCACGCAACGGGCCGGCCGGACAAGCCTTTGCCAATAGCCTGGCGTCCCCAAGCCAAGGCCATTGCCCGTTCATGGTGATTGCCCAGCCGAACATTCCGGTCAAACCCATGACCCTCTACGTCAACAAGGCTGCCATCGGCAGCGACCTGCACGGCAATGCCACCTGGGGCGCGTCCCAGGCCGGGATTGCCAAGGCCGTCCTGGAAGCCCTGCTCGACGGCACCTTGCCGCCTGAAGCTGAAGACGAGTGGGCCATCGTCACCGCCAACTGGGTCAACCCGGGCTGCGATGATCTGGACGCCGTCTACCTCAACAACTACAACGCCTGCCGCACTGCGATCCGTGCCGCCCTGAACGGCACGCCGTACACCGCGCAACTGGCCGATGTGGTCAACCACATCAGCAACCCTTTCTACACGCCAAAAGCCTGAGGAGCCTGCCATGCAATACACTCGATTGGGCAACTCCGGCCTGCAAGTCTCGCGCCTGTGCCTGGGCACCATGAACATGGGCACCCCGGACTGGAAGCCGTGGATCTTCGACGAAAAACAAAGCGAGCCCATCGTCGCCCATGCCCTGGCCAATGGTGTCAACTTCATCGACCTGGCCGACTTCTATTCAGCCGGTGTCGGCGAAGAAGTGGTGGGGCGCATCCTCAAGCGCGTCGCCCGGCGTGACGACATCGTGGTCACCACCAAGGTCGGCTACGGCACCCGCAGCGGCATCAACGCCAGCGGCCACTCGCGCAAGCACATCATGGACAGCATCGACGCGTCCCTGAGTCGCTTGGGAATGGATTACGTCGACGTGTTCATGCTGCATTACTTCGATGTGAACACCCCGGTCGAAGAAACGATGTGCGCCCTGAACGACATCGTGCGCTCCGGCAAGGCCCGCTACATTGGCGTATCGACCATGCTCACGGGGCAGCTTGCAAAAATACTGATGGCCTGCGAGCGCAATGGCTGGGTCAAGCCGATCAACATGCAACTGCAACTGAACTGCGCCTACCGCGAAGAAGAGCGCGAGATGATCCCGTTCTGCCGCGACCAGGGCCTGGGCGTCTCGGTGTTCAGCCCGTTGGCCCGTGGCTTGCTCACCGGTGAAGTGCAGTCGACACGCAACCAGACTGACTTCTTCACTCAGCAGATGTACAGCGACCAGGCGTCGTTCGACATTGCCCACTCGGTACAACGTGTGGCCCGTGCCCGTGGTGTGTCCAACGCACAGATCGCCCAGGCGTGGGTCGCCAACCATCCGGGCGTCGACGTGATGCTGGTCGGTGCGGACACCACCGCGCAATTCGACAGTGCGCTGGCCGCCCTCGACACCCAACTGGATGCCGAAGAGTTGCACGAACTGGAACGTAACTACACCCCGTGCGACGTGATCAACGACTACACCGCCGGCAAGCGCATCCTGCGTGAGGCCCGCCCGGGCCTGGACCGTTTCAACCTGACCGAGGCCGTGGCATGAACCCGCTGATCCGTACTGGCAACTACATCGATGGCCAATGGTCCAGCGGTGGCGCGACCTACCCGGTGCTCAACCCGGCCAATGGTGCGCTGATCGTCGATGTGCAGCGTGCCGCCGTCGAAGAAACCCACCTCGCCATCGACGCCGCCAACCGTGCCTTGCCGGGCTGGCGCAAGCTCACCGCCAAGGAGCGTAGCCAGCGCCTCAAGCGTTGGAGCGAGTTGATGCTGAGCAACCAGAAAGACCTCGCCCATCTGCTCAGCCTGGAACAGGGCAAGCCCCTGGCCGAAGCCATGGGCGAAGTGGTCTACGCCGCGAGTTTCCTGGAATGGTTCGCGGAAGAAGCCAAGCGCGCCTATGGCGACGTGATCCCTACGCACAAGGCCGATGCACGCATCATCGTGACCAAGGAAGCGATTGGCGTGGTGGCCGCGATCACGCCGTGGAACTTCCCCTTGGCGATGGTCACGCGCAAGGTCGGGCCAGCCCTGGCAGCCGGTTGCACGATGATCCTCAAACCGTCGGAAGAGACGCCTTTGTCGGCGTTCGCCCTGGCGGTACTGGCTGAACAGGCCGGTATTCCGTCCGGTGTATTCAACATTGTCTCCGGCGATGCCGTGGCGATTGGCGGTGCGCTGCAGGCTTCCAGCGTCGTGCGCAAACTGTCGTTCACCGGCTCCACCCGTACCGGCAAACTGCTGATGCGCCAGGCCGCCGACACCCTGAAGAAAGTCTCGTTGGAGCTGGGCGGCAACGCGCCCTTTATCGTGTTCGACGATGCTGACCTGGATGCCGCCGTCAAAGGCGCCATGGCCTCCAAGTTCCGCAACACCGGGCAGACCTGCGTGTGCGTCAACCGCTTCTTTATCCAGGACGGCGTGTACGACGCGTTCACTCGCAAACTGGCTGAAGCGGTCAGCGCCATGCGCGTCGGCAGTGCATTGGAAGGCGAAACCGAGCAAGGCCCGCTGATCAATGCCGCGGCACTGGCCAAGGTCGAAGCGCATGTCGGCGATGCGCTGGAGAAGGGCGCCAAGCTGCTGTGCGGCGGCCGTCGCCATGCACTGGGCGGCACCTTCTTCGAGCCGACCATTCTTACCGAAGCCAGCGGCGACATGCTGATCGCCCAGGAGGAAACCTTCGGTCCGGTGGCCGCGTGCTTCCGCTTCACGGATGAAACCGAGGTACTGCAGCGAGCCAATGACACACCGTTCGGCTTATCCGCCTACTTCTACAGCCGCGACATCGGCCGCGTGTGGCGCATGGCCGAAGGTCTGGAAGCGGGCATGGTCGGTATCAACGAAGGGATCATCTCCACCGAAGTCGCACCGTTTGGCGGGATCAAGGAGTCGGGCCTGGGCCGTGAAGGCTCCAGGTACGGCCTGGAGGATTACCTGGAGATCAAATACCTGTTGATGGGCGGTCTCTGACCCCATT
>NZ_JBOICG010000616.1:0-4384 GCF_050739995.1 Pseudomonas sp.
GATCAACTCCTGGCCGTTGAGCAGGGCAATCGACAACCCCGCCACGTTCTCCCGCGCCATGTCCTGGGGAATGCGGGTTTGCAGGTAGCGGATGATTGCACCGTAATCACCCTTTTGAATCGGCGGCGGTGCAGGCGGTTGCCCATGGCAACCGATACTGCTCAGCAGGCAACCCAGCAGAGGAATACCGCGCAATGTGCGAAACATGAAGAGCACCCGGATGGTCGTTTGGATGCTCGAATGCTAGGGCGGTGGTGGCCAATAATCTTTGAGAGCTTTGTCGGGAAACTGTCAAAGACTGTTAACGCCCCAGTCTAGGAAGCTTCAAAACAGAATCAGGACGTACCCTTCTAGAAAAGGGAAATATTCCGGCATTTTTAGCGGACATCCAGACTTTACCCTCTGCGCTCTTGTGAAATCAGGAGCGACACTGTCCATGGATGTTACAAACTGGAGCCATCCGTTCAAGGATCAAAGCCACCCGTTGTCGCAGTTGACTCAGCTGGGCAATGCTACTGCGGGGTATTACCCCTTGGGGCGCAATGCCCTGTGGCATGGCGGGGTACATTTTGACAGCGGCACGGCCGGCTTTCTTGATCAGTCGGCTGTCTACTGTGTGGCTGACGGTGAAGTAGTGGCTTACCGCATCGATGAGCATTCACCCACTACCTCATATGTAGACAATGACCAATGCGTGGCGAAACCGTTTTCGCGCAACTTTGTGTTGGTTCGCCATCGCCTTCAGCCGCCCTGCATCGAAGGCTGCGCACAGACACCTCCCAGTCTTACCCTCTACAGCGTGTATATGCACCTGCAGGACTGGGCGTTCTATCGTGAAGATCCAACGGTCGCTCGACCCGCCTTTTGGCCTGAAAAAGCAACGGATGGCGTTGTCGTGCTGCAAGCGCCTGTCGCCATCAGGGCTGCCGATTTGATCGGGCATATCGGGCTTTATCAGTGTGGCGATGCAAAAAAGCCGGAAAGGAAACTGCACCTGGAAGTCTTCAGTGCTGATGACGTCGAAGGTTTTCTCGACGCCAGCCGGGCATGGGCGCAGCAGTTGCCAGCCAGCGACAAGACCTGGCTCAAACTGGCCGCAGGCACTGCGGTCGTGCCCCATCAAGAGGGCTTTGGTGTTACGCAATGTCCCGTTCCTAATGATGCTAGCCCGGTCAGTGGCGCAGATTTACTGCTGCCCAAAGCGTTGCTCGACAGCTTGCCGCCCGAAAGCAAAATGACCCACGTTCAGGGCACGGCCAGCACATGGTATCGCCTGGAAGGGTTGCTCCTGGATGCCGATAACCATCCACTCGACGGTTGGGTATGCGAGACCGTGGGGGTTACACCCTGGGTCAGTCCATGGTCGTGGGAGGGCTATACGATTGTCTACAGCGTCGACACCTCATTGAGTGCACTGGCTGCGCTGTTACGTGACCTTGGGCGATTAAGCGAGGCCCAGCTTGCACGTTTTGGTCGCGTGGCCGACGAGGGGAACAAGGGCCGGATCAAAAGCCGTCTCTACGACATCATCGACCGCAACCGCGATGGAAAGATCACGGCAGCCGAGCTGCAAGCGGCGATCCGCCAGCCGTCTCATGCACAGTCGATTTCGCGATTGATCATTCATACCGAAAGCGAATGGTCCCAGCCCGGCAAGTGGGACGGGCTGGATGAGATGCTTGGCCACACCCGATTGACGCCGAACTTGAACTGGCTGGCGGAGAAACAACGGATCAACGCCTTGTGTTGGTGGGAAGAGGTGGCGCCGAAGATTGGGCTGCCTGGGAATGGGGCGGTGTATCACTTTCATCCGGTGGGGTTGGTGGGGCAGTTTTCAGTTCTTAGCAACGTTAACTATTTGGTTGTACGGCGCGGTCAAATTACGTTCGATGCAGAGGGGAATGATATCGCGATCAGTCCTTATTTCAGCAGGTGCCTACATTGGCCAGGAGGCGCTTCTGGCGTCACGTTAGGGCGGGGCTACGACATGCGCCATAGAACAAGAAATACGGTCTATAAAGATCTGATTTCAGCCGGGGTGGATGCGACCTCTGCCGAAAAATTCTCCCTTGGCGCTGGCTTGTTTGGTCAAGCAGCCAGCGGCTTCGTGAGGGAAAATAAGCATTCATTTGGCACGATCTCGGCAAAAGCCCAGCGCATACTGTTTGAAGATCTGATATATCCATTTTATGAGGCTGTTTCTAAACAGCAATATAATACAGTAGTTGAAGTTAATGGCGTCGCATGGGGGCAGCTTGATGCGCGAGTGAGAGATATAGTGGTCGATCTGACTTATCAGCAAGGAAGCGTGTGGAAAAGACAATGGCCTTATGTGTTGAAGGGTAACAGGCTTGAATTGGCACACTATATTGAAAATACACCTGAGCTGATGCGGTATGAAGCTGGTCGGAAGAGAGTCAGTTATTTAAGGGCGAATTGATGAGGTGGTTTACATGCTTTATTGTATTGGCCCTATGGGGTTCTTGCTCGGTGCATGCTGACTCGGGTGATCCTATCCGCTTTGTTGAGAGCGATGTCGGTGCGGGCAGGTTTATATGGTCTGGGTTTTATTTTAGAAACAGCGAGCTGTGTACTTATCCGAATAGTGATGACTCCTGTGCAGATGAGTTCAATGATTATTTGAACATAAGTCCAGTGGGTGAGACTTATTCAGTGGAATTGAATAGCACACAGGCGGGGCAGCATGTATGTGATTTTTCGATTGTTATGAAAGAAGTAGCAGGGTTGCTTGCATATAGAACTCCGTATGGAGATGTTTTATTGCAAAGGAATGGATCGTTTTTGGAAGTTTCTTCACAAGGCATTGACCCTACTGCGAGCGGCCTTGGTGTATGTGGTGCGCACGCTGACATTGATGGTCTGAAGTTCCCTTTGGGTAATGATCAGGCAATTCATAAATCAATACGTATCGATCCTTCTGTAGATGCTACAAACCCAACCGCTCATGCCACTGCGCAATAGACTCTTCAGGATACTCATCAAACTGCAAATCCCCCTTGCGCACCGTCACTTCCACCCACGGTGCCTTGGACCCCAGCATCAAGTGCGTGTGCTCCGGCGGCACCGGTAATGGTGTGTCGATGGCTGAAGCGAACGGGTGGATCAACTCTGGCCATTGCGGGCTGAACAGCCATAAGGCGCTGCCGCATTGCGAGCAGAAATGTCGTTCGGCGGTGCTGGCGTGGGCACGGCTGGCGCCCTCCGGCTTGAGTTTGGCGTGGTAGATCGAAATCTGTTTGCGCCCGCGCACCTTCAGGCTCTTGGCGTCGCCGCCCAGGTTGATCGCATAACCGCCGCCGCCTTGAGTTTTTCGGCAGATCGAGCAGTAGCAACGCTGGTACGGGTAGGGGTGGGCGCTGTTCAAGCTGAAGGTGACAGCGCCGCAATGGCAGGACCCTTTTAACTCCATGGAAGTCTCCTTTGGCGAGGTGACTGTTGAGCTTAGGCGGTTTTCGGCATCAAGGTAGCGATCAACGCCCGAATGGTGCCGGGCAAGGCTTCCAGCTCCCGCACCAGGATGCTGCGCTCGCGAATCGTCCATGGTTCGTCCAGCTTGACCGCCACCAGTTGCATGGTGCGGCTGTGCCGGACGGCGGCGGATTCGGGGATGATGCCGATGCCCACGCCGGCCTCGACCATTCGGCAGATCGCTTCGAAGCTCGACACCTGGATGCGCAGCGACAGTTGCTTGCCCAGCCGCTCGACGTGTTCGCGCAAAAAGCTCAGCAACGTGCTGCCCTCATGCAAGCCGATATGTTGATACGCCAGCGTCTGTTCTAACGTCACTGACGGTTGATCCGCCAATGGGTGCCCGACCGGCACCATCAACACCAATTCGTCTGTGCTGAAATGCAGCACCTGCAAGCCCGCCGCTTCCACGGGGCCGGCGATGATGCCCATGTCACTGGTGCCGTCCAGCACGCCACGCACGATGTCCCGGGACAGGCGCTCCTGCAGGTCAACGGTGACGCCGGGACGCTGGGACAGGAACCCCGCCAGCACCTCCGGCAGGAACTCGGTGACCGCCGTGGTGTTGGCGAAGATACGGATATGCCCGGCCGAATCCACGCCGTATTGGGTGAACTCGCTTTTCAGGTAATCCACCTGGCGCATGATCAGACGCGCATGGTGCAGCAGGCGTTCGCCCGCCGGAGTGATCTCCACGCCACGGCTGTCGCGGTACAGCAAGCGTGTGTCGAGCTGGCCTTCCAGGGCCTTGATGCGTGCACTGGCGGCCGCTGGAGAGAGGAACGCACGCTTGGCGCCCTGGGTCAGGCTGGGGGATTCGGCGATATGGATAAACAGGCGTAAGTCAGCCAGATCAAAGTGCATGCAAGGCTCCGGGGCAGCGACGAAGAACCCA
>NZ_JBOICG010000617.1:0-9401 GCF_050739995.1 Pseudomonas sp.
AGGTGATGCTATCGCAGGCAAGCCAGCTCCCACATTGGTTAGCGGTAACTTCGAGATTTTCATTTTCCTGAGAGCTTTTCCTTGGCCCACCCCGCCCAACGCCGCTGGTACCTGCCGGTCTTCACCGTCGCCGCCCTGGTGCTGCTGCCGCTGAGCGTGCTGCTGTTGTCCTGGCAAAGCATCGATGCGCAGATCTGGTCCCACCTCTGGGAAACCCAGATGCCGCGGCTGCTGGGCAACACCTTGACGTTAGTGCTGGGGGTGGGTGTTGGTGTGACGCTGCTGGGCGTCAGCCTGGCGTGGCTGACCAGCCTGTGTGAATTCCCCGGACGGCGCTGGCTCGATTGGGCGTTGATGCTGCCGTTTGCGATTCCGGCCTATGTGTTGGCCTTCGTGTTTGTCGGCCTGCTGGATTTCGCAGGTCCGGTGCAAACCCTGCTGCGTGAATGGTTTGGCGCGGGGCTACGTCTGCCACGAGTGCGCTCCACCAGTGGTGTGATCATCGTGTTGGTGTTGGTGTTCTACCCGTATGTCTACCTGCTCGCGCGCACCGCGTTTCTCGCCCAAGGCAAAGGCCTGATGGAAGCGGCGCGCGTGCTGGGGCAGTCGCCATGGCAGGCGTTCTGGCGTGTGGCGTTGCCCATGGCCAGGCCGGCGATTGGTGCGGGTGTCGCCTTGGCGTTGATGGAGACACTGGCGGATTTTGGCGCCGTCTCGGTGTTCAACTTCGACACGTTCACCACGGCGATCTACAAGACCTGGTACGGCTTTTTCAGCCTGTCCAGCGCGGCACAGTTGGCCAGCCTGTTACTGCTGGTCGTCATGCTGGTGCTGTATGGGGAACGACGCGCCCGTGGGGCGAGTCGCCCGAGCAATGAGCGGCCGCGAGGCAAGGCGCTGTATCACCTGCATGGGCTCAAGGCCGCGATGGCCAGTGGTTGGTGCCTGCTGGTGTTCGCCTGCGCTTTTGTGATTCCGATGCTGCAACTGATTGCGTGGTTCTGGCAGCGTGGCCGGTTTGACCTGGATGAGCGTTACGCCGGGTTGATTGTTCACACCCTCTACCTGGGTGGTATCGCAGCGCTGATTACGGTCAGCGTGGCGTTGATATTGGCCTTCGCCAACCGTCTGGCGCCGACACGTGCGATTCGCTCCGGCGTCGGCCTGGCCAATATTGGCTATGCCTTGCCGGGCTCGGTGCTAGCGGTGTCGATCATGCTGGCGTTCAGCTATTTGGACCGTGAACTGGTGGTGCCGCTGTCCGGCTGGCTGGGTGGTGCGGGCAAACCTCTGCTGCTGGGCAGTTTGTCGGCGTTGGTGTTGGCGTATCTCGTACGATTCCTGGCGGTGGCCTATGGGCCGCTGGAAAACAGCCTGGCGCGTATCCGCCCCTCGTTGCCGGAAGCGGCGCGCAGTCTCGGTGTGGGTGGCCCGCGACTGTTTTGCAAAGTGTATCTGCCGCTACTCCTTCCTGGCGCGTTGAGCGCGGCACTGCTGGTGTTCGTGGATGTCCTCAAGGAAATGCCCGCTACCCTGCTGATGCGCCCGTTCGGCTGGGATACCTTGGCGGTGCGCATCTTTGAAATGACCAGTGAGGGCGAATGGGCGCGAGCCTCTTTGCCGGCGCTGACGCTGGTGTTGGTAGGCTTGTTGCCGGTCATCGGGCTGATTCGCAGGTCTGCACGGCAAATCGGTTAGGTGCCAGTACTACGGCTTGCGGCTACAATGCGCGGCATTCGGTGCGCTTCGTCTTTCGGAGCGGGTCGCTGGGCGTGGCTGGAGGCCTTGTAATTCAAGGTGTTCAGGCGTGAACAGCAGCTCCGCGCACCTTCGCCAAGCCCGGAAGGAGAAACCCATGGGACAGCGTACGCCTCTGTATGACCTGCATCTCGCCCTCGGCGCGAAAATGGTCGATTTTGGCGGTTGGGATATGCCTCTGCATTACGGTTCGCAAGTTGAAGAACACCATCAGGTGCGACGCGACTGCGGGGTGTTTGATGTATCCCATATGACCGTGATCGATGTCACAGGCCTTCAGGCCAAGGAATGGCTCCAGCACTTGCTGGCCAATGATGTGGATCGTTTGCATGGCTGCGGCCGTGCGTTATACAGCGCCATGCTCAACGAGCAGGGCGGCGTGGTGGATGACATGATCGTCTACCGTACCGAATCGGGTTACCGGCTGGTGTTCAATGCCGCCACCCGCGACCAGGACATGGCCTGGATGCAGACCCAGTTGGGTCGTTTCTCGGTACAACTGCAGGAGCGGCCCGAGTTGGCCATGTTGGCTATCCAAGGCCCGCATGCCCGGCAGAAAATCGCCGAACTGGTCACCCAGTCGCGTGGCACCCTGATCCACCAGCTCAAGCCTTTTGAGGGCCAGGCCGATGGCGATTGGTTTATCGCCCGCACGGGTTATACCGGCGAAGATGGCCTTGAAATCGTTTTGCCTGCCGATCAGGCTCCAGGCTTTTTCAACGACCTGGTGGGTGCCGGCATTTCACCCATCGGCCTTGGCGCTCGTGACACGCTGCGCCTGGAAGCCGGTATGAACCTGTACGGCCAGGACATTCACCTGGGCGTTTCGCCACTCGTGGCCAATATGGCCTGGAGCATTGCCTGGGAGCCTGCCGAGCGTGATTTCATCGGCCGCGCTGCACTTGAGGCGGAAAAAGCGGCGGGTGTGCAGTTCAAATTGGTCGGGCTGGTGCTGGAGGAACGCGGAGTTTTGCGCGCTCATCAAGTGGTTCGTATCGCCAATGTTGGCGAAGGAGAGATCACCAGTGGTAGTTTCTCTCCTACGCTGAGCAAATCCATTGCCCTGGCGCGTGTACCGACGGCCACCGCCGATCGGGCCGAAGTGGAAATCCGCGGCAAGTGGTACCCGGTTCGAGTGGTCAAACCGACCTTCGTGCGCCATGGCAAAACCTTGATCTAACCTATTTCCGGCAGGCCAAAGGCCGCTGACATTTCTTCTTGAGGACACAGACTATGAGCGATATCCCTGCCGAACTGCGTTTTGCCGAAAGTCACGAATGGGCTCGTCTGGAAGCTGACGGCACCGTGACCGTCGGGATCTCCGACCATGCTCAGGAAGCGTTGGGGGATGTGGTGTTTGTTGAGTTGACTGAGGTCGGCAATGTGTTTGGCGCAACCGATCAGGCTGGGGTGGTTGAGTCGGTGAAAGCGGCTTCGGATATCTACTCGCCGATTGCTGGCGAAGTGATCGCGGTGAACGACGCCCTGAGCGGTGAGCCTGAGCTGTTGAACACTGATCCGTACGGCGCCTGGATCTTCAAGCTCAAGCCAAGCAACCCGGCTGACCTGGAAAAACTGCTGGATGCCGCCGGCTACAAAGCCGCCATCGGCGAGTAAACGTCGGTAGTAGAAGCCAAGCAAATCACTGTGGGAGCTGGCTTGCCTGCGCATCACCGGGGTGTGACTGAACCACCGAGGTGTTTGCATCGCAGGCAAGCCAGCTCCCACATTTGATTGTGGTGGAGCTTAATCGGCTTTCAGCACCGCTTTGACGGCCGCAACCGACCGTTCCACGTCCGCTTCTGTCATCGCCGTGAACATCGGCAACGATACGATCAAACGTCCCACACGCTCAGACACCGGGAACATGCCTTCCTTGAATCCCTGTGCCCGATACAGGCTCAACAGGTGAATCGGCGGGTAGTGATAGCCAATGCCGACGCCATGAGCCTGCATTTGCTCCATGAACGTCGCACGTGCCGGCAAACCGTCTTTACGCTCTGGCAGTACCAGTTGGAACAGGTGCCAGTTGCTGTTTTCGAAGTCCGCCGGCGGCAGTTGTGCGCCGTATTTCTCTTCAAAATCACTACCGAAGCACTTGAAGTAATGCCGTGCCAGGTTCTGGCGGTGGGCGGTGATTTTTTCGATATGGGCAAATTGTCCCAGGCCGATGGCGGCGGCGATGTCGGTCATGTTGAACTTGCCGCCCAGCACATCTACATCCAGACCGTCGAAGCCCGTACGGGTCACGCCCTGCAGGCGATATTTCTCCGCCAGACGCGCTTCCTCGGCGTTGTTCAACACCAGGCAACCGCCTTCGGAGGAGGTGATGTTCTTGTTGGCCTGGAAGCTGAACGACACGAAGTCACCGGTCGCGCCGATGCGTTCGCCGTCCCAGCTGGAGCCCAACGCCTGGGCAGCGTCTTCGATGATGCGCAGGTTGTACTTATTCGCCAGCGCATACAGCATTGGCATGTCCAGGGGCAGGCCTGCCAGGTACACCGGAATGATCGCCCTGGTACGTGGGGTAATGGCGGCTTCCACCTGGGCCAGGTCGATATTGCGGGTGACCGGGTCGATATCGGCAAACACCGGGGTGGCGCCCACTTCCAGGATCACGTTGGCGGTGGCGACCCAGGAGATCGGGGTGGTGATGACTTCATCACCAGGGCCGATACCGGCGATACGCAAGGCGATCTCCATGGTGCAGGTGCCCGAGTTGAACGTGCGCACCGGGCGGCCGCCAAAGTATTCCGACAGTTGAGCCTCGAATGCCTGCACTTTCGGTCCGCTGGTGATCCAGCCGGAGCGCAGTACATCGCCGACCGCCGAGATGGTGGCTTCATCAATGGTAGGTTTGGAAAACGGCAGAAAAGGCTGTGAGCTCATGACGAAGAAGGCATCCGTTTCAGGTAGGCGATGAGTAATAGACGTGTCAGTACCGCATGGTTGCACGGTTCGACTGAATATAGCCTGTCACGCGTGAATGAATCGTCATGATACGGGCAAAAAAATGCCGCTTCAAAAAGCGGCATTTTCCAGGGAGCGGTGTTACTCGGTCACGGCGTTTTTCGCCAGGATGGCATTGGCCAATTCCATGTCGGTAGCCTTCAGGCCAGGGTTGTCGGCGCGGACTTTCTGCATGGCGGCCTCCAGGTACGGGCCACGAATGCCGCCGTCGCTGGCAACGAAGCTGCCGGCGTCGTCTTGTGCGGCAACCACCAGCTTGTGGTCTTTGAAGGTCAGGTACGTCGAGCCGGTGGTGGCACCCGATGAGATGACATTGCGCCAGAAGCTGTCGGCCATGGCTGAGCCGACAGGAAGAGAAAGCACGGCGAGGGTAGCGACGGCATATTTGAGACGCATGATGGGGGACTCCGGGTGGGTTATCTGAACAGTTTGATTGTAGTTAACCCAACCGAGTTCCATCACTGACTAAACAGTTTCGACGTGCAAAATCGCCCCATCCTGAGCAATAACGCGTACTTGAGTGCCTACGGGGCTGTCCGGGCCAGTCACCATCCAGACGCCATCACCGACTTTTATCTTGCCCCGGCCATCGACGATTGCTTGATGCACCACAAATATGCGCCCGATCAGCTCCGAACCACGCATGTTCAATCCCGGCTGGTCGCTGACCTTGGCGCTGCTGCGCTGGCGTTTCCACCAGTACACCGCCGTCAGGATCGACAACACGGCGAACAGCAGCAGTTGCCATTCCAGGCCGAGCGGCGGGATCAGGAACTTGATCACGCCCACGACCGCCGCCGCGATGCCCATCCACAGCAGGTAACCACCGGCGCCGAATACCTCAAGGATCAACAGCACCGTGCCCAGTGCCAGCCAATCCCAGAACGACAGATGCTGCAGGAAATCCCACATGGCGACTGCCTCAGCCTTTCTTGTTGTCGAAGGTGGCCTTGACGATCTCGCCGATACCCCCGACGGCACCGATCACTTGACTGGCCTCCAGTGGCATCAGAATTACCTTGCTGTTGTTGGCCGAAGCCAGCTTGCCCAGCGCATCGATGTATTTTTGTGCGACGAAGTAGTTCACCGCCTGCACGTTGCCCGACGCGATAGCCTCGGAAACCACTTGTGTCGCACGGGCCTCAGCTTCTGCCTGGCGTTCACGAGCCTCCGACTCAAGGAATGCCGCCTGACGACTACCCTCGGCCTCCAGGATCTGAGCCTGCTTCTTGCCTTCGGCCGTCAGGATCGCCGACGCTCGCAGGCCCTCGGCCTCCAGGATTTGTGCACGCTTGATCCGCTCGGCTTTCATCTGGCCGGACATCGCGGCCATCAGGTCGGCAGGTGGGCTGATGTCCTTGATCTCGATGCGGGTGATCTTGATGCCCCACGGCGCCGTGGCTTCATCGACCGTGCGCAGCAGTTTTTCGTTGATGCCGTCGCGTTGGCTCAGCATCGCATCCAGCTCCATGGAGCCGAGCACGGTACGGATGTTGGTCTGCAGCAGGTTGCGGATGGCATGTTCGAGGTTGTTGACCTCATAGGCCGCCTGGGCGGTATTGACCACTTGGAAGAAGCACACAGCGTCGATCTGCACAGTGGCGTTGTCGGCGGTAATCACTTCCTGGGGCGGGATATCCAGCACGCTTTCCATCATGTTGATCTTGCGACCGATACGGTCCATGACCGGGATGATGATGTTGAGGCCGGGTTTGAGGGTGTTGGTGTAGCGGCCGAAACGCTCGACTGTCCATTGGTAGCCCTGGGGCACCACTTTGAAACCCATGAACAGGATGGCGATGGCCAACCCCACGAACAGAAGCAGTACGGTTCCGATCTGCATAGCGATTCCCTATCTGAAGGTGTCAGTAAAACGACGTTCGACCAATTGTAACGGCCTGGTCACGGATAAGAACGGTTTCACGGTCCAACTATCAAAGGATTTGTTTCTGAATCCCCAGGCGTTACCCGTAATACTTCTACCATCGTGGTCAGGCCGGCGTTCACTTTCTCGATGCCGGCCATGCGCAGGCTGCACATGCCTCGCTCAACGGCTGCCCGGCGTAGCACCTGCACATCGGTACCGGGAGTGATCAGTGCCTTGAGCGGCTCGTCCATCAGCATGATTTCATAGAGTCCGGCCCTGCCTAGATAGCCGCTGTCGCGACACTCCGAGCACCCAACAGCCTCGTGGGCGTTCTCCTGCGCATGCACCACGCGCTTGCAGTGAGGGCACAAGAGACGTACCAAGCGCTGCGCCATTACTCCTATCAGCGTAGCTTTGATCAAATAATGAGCAATTCCTAGTTCCTGCAAACGGCTGATAGCGCTTGGCGCATCGTTGGTATGCAGGGTCGACAACACCAGGTGCCCGGTGAGTGCGGCCTGAATGGCCATCTCTGCAGTCTCCTGGTCGCGAATTTCGCCGATCATGATGATGTCCGGGTCTTGGCGTAGCAGCGCGCGAATGCCGCTGGCGAAGGTCAGGTCGATGTTGTGCTGCACCTGCATCTGGTTGAAGGCGGGCTCGACCATCTCGATCGGGTCCTCCACCGTGCACAGGTTGACCTCCCGGGTCGCCAGTTGTTTTAGCGTGGCGTAAAGCGTGCTGGTCTTGCCCGAGCCGGTAGGGCCGGTGACCAGGATGATGCCGCAGACCTGGCCGGTCATGCCGCGCCAGCGCTGTTGGTCAGCGGGCGACAAACCCAGCTGATCGAAATCCTTGAGCAGCACCTGCGGGTCGAAGATCCGCATGACCAGTTTTTCGCCAAATGCTGTCGGCAAGGTTGAAAGGCGCAGTTCCACTTCGACGCCCGCCGGGGTTTTGGTCTTGACCCGGCCGTCCTGGGGTTTGCGTTTCTCCGCTACATTCATCCGGCCCAGGCTTTTCAGGCGGCTGACCACCGCCATCGTGACTTGGGCTGGAAACTGATAGACGTCGTGCAACAGCCCGTCGATGCGAAAGCGCACGCGGCCTTGTTCGCGACAAGGTTCGATGTGTATGTCGCTGGCCCGCTGGCCAAAGGCGTACTGCAACAGCCAGTCGACGATGTTGACGATATGCGCGTCATTGGCATCCGGTTCTTTATCGCTGGCGCCGAGGTTGAGCAGTTCAAAGTTGCCGGGCACCGCCACCTTCTGGTCGGCGCTGCTGACCGACTTGGCCAGCCGGTAGAACTCGTCGATGCAGCGCTGAATGTCTTGGGGGTTGGCGACCACGCGTTTGATCGAGCGCTTGAGCACTTGCGCCAACCCGGCTTCCCAACCGGTGACGTAAGGCTGCGCGCTGGCGACGGTGACGGTCTGTGCATCTACAGCCACCGCGAGAATCGTGTGCCGCAGTGCGAAGGCATGGGACATCAAGGGCACGACTGCCGCCACGTCGATCTTCAGCGGATCGATACGGCAATAGGGTTGTCCGGCGTGCCGGGCCAGCCACTGGGTCAGGGTTTCCAGGCAGGGGCCTTGGGCGGCGATACATTCCAGGGGATGCTGGGTGTTGCTGGCCGGTAGTTTCGCCAAGCGCTGTGCAACATCGGAAGTGATCAGCCCCCCGTCGATCAATGCCGGCAGCATCGGGTGAAGTTCCAAACGTTGATCAACGGGCATGGCGGTTTTCCTGGGGGTAGTGGAGGTCAACCCCAGGCTAGCCAGCCCCTGAACATCTTTCCCTGTTTGTGTATTGCAGGCCTTTACTGAGCAACCGCTACCCGCGCCTGAGGCTCCGCAGAGTCAACCGGCCACAGGTCCAGCGAGCACACACTGATCAGGTTTCGAATCTTTTCACCGATCACCTGGGCGCGGTGCCAGCTCAAACCGTCCATCACGATATCGATGTTCAGCAGGTCGTCCTCGCGGTCCACAGTGACCTGTCGTGGCGTCAGGAACTGCAACGCGAAATAGTTGAGCACACGGCACAGCACATCGGGCTCGGCCTCGGCCACGATGCGGTAGTGCGCCTGGCAGTGGGCGCTGTTGACGGCCCAGGCATCGACGCGGGCAGCAGGCTGGTGGGTTTCGACGGCGTGCATGGGGAACTCTCCAAATTAGGCTGGAGAAATTTTTACATTCGCCACCGGAGATTTCTTATCTAAGATGGGCCTGAATGGCGATTAATCGAATTGTTTAATTCAGTATGTGAACAGTCAAAGGTATTTTTATGCACAGTGAGTTGGACACCTACGATCGCCGCATCCTCGCGCTGCTGCAAGAAGACGCTTCACTGTCCAGCGCGCAGATCGCCGAGCAGGTCGGCTTGTCTCAGTCGCCTTGTTGGCGGCGCATTCAGCGGCTCAAGGAGGAGGGCGTGATTCGCGGCCAGGTGACCTTGCTGGACCGCAAGAAGATCGGCCTCAACACGCAGATTTTTGCCGAGGTCAAACTCAACGCCCACGGCCGCTCCAATTTCACGGAATTCACCGAGGCGATTCGCGGATTTCCGGAAGTGCTGGAGTGTTATGTGCTGATGGGGGCGGTGGATTTTCTGCTGCGTATCGTGACGTCGGATATCGAGGCGTACGAACGATTTTTTTTCGAGAAGCTGTCGATGGTGCCGGGGATTCAGGAGGTCAATTCGATCGTGGCGTTGTCGGAAATCAAGTCCACCACCAGCCTGCCAGTATTACGCTGACAGGGATGGCCTCATCGCGGGCAAGCCCGGCTCCCACAGGGGA
>NZ_JBOICG010000618.1:0-37232 GCF_050739995.1 Pseudomonas sp.
CAGTAAATGATGTGCTCGTAGAGTTTTTCCACAAAGTCCACATCGAATCCAGCGTCGACGGCCCACTCGCGGCGGTCCTGCAGCATCGCTGCAACCCGTTCCGGCGCGGGGATTGCTTGTTCGTTGGCCTTGAAGCGCACGGCGGCCTTCACGTAACCCAAGCGTTGTTGCAGTGACTCCAGGATCTGGCGGTCGAAAAAGTCGATGCCAGCGCGGATGTCGGTGAGGCTTTCGCACGCCTCGGGTGTTTTTAGTGACGACATGGTGTTTGTCTCTAATAAAAGGTTCGGTTTCAGATGACGTCGAATCGTGGGCATGCCAGCCGGGCAACGGCGGGCGGGCGTTCGTGAGTGCCAGGATGGGCACGGGCAGCGCCAATGCCCCAGGCGTCGGTGTCACGCTCGGCGATGACCTCATCGATCAAGGCATCGATCATGCAGTTGTCGTGATGATGGGGCGTGGTGATCAAGTGCGCGGTATCGCCGGAGGTGGCCAGGCAATACTTTTTCGCGATGCGTTCTGACGGGCAGGGAAATACCACGGTGATGGAGTTCTCGTTGCGCCATGCATCGATGCCGGCTGCCTGGAAGCGATCCACGGCATATTGCGCCTGGTCCAGGCAGTGGCGGATACGCTGGCGCCAGTCGGCGAACGAGTGGCTGCGCAGTGCCGCCCACATCATCAGCGGTGTGTGGCCATTGCGTGAGCCGCTGATGGTTTTGTCATGGGCCAGGATGTAGTCGACTTCCACGGAGATGCGCGCCACGTTCTTGCGCTTGGCCACTACGATGCCGCACGGGATCGGCGAACCAATCATCTTGTGCCCGGACACGCAGATCGAGTCGATGCCATCGGCAAATGTGAAGGGTTGCGGGTGGTCGACGAAGGGCAGGATCATCCCGCTCAGTGCCGCGTCGGCATGCAGGTAGTAGTCACGCCGGGCAATACCTGCCAGTTGCAGCCGTTGTTGGATGGTCGCGATGTTGTCCACCGCGCCACGCATCGTCGTGCCGATATTGGCGAAGATGATCGGGTGACGCTCCTGGTCGGCGGCGATCTTGAGCATCAGGTCGTCGTAGTCGATCTCGCCGTTGGGCAGGGATTCGACGGCACGGCATTTGATGCGCAGCAGCTTGACGATCTTGGCCACCGAGTAGTGGGTGTCCTTGGAGTAATACAGGGTGCCGTCGGGGAACAATTCGCGGGCCAGGTAGCAGCCGAACATATTGCCTTCGGTGCCGCCATTGGTGACGTAGCCCCAGCTGTCTTCGAGCGCAATGCCGAACAGCTCGGAGAAGTACGTCATCACGTCCTTTTCGAAGTCGAACGAGTTCAGCACATAGTTGCTGTACTCGTTCCAGTCCCCGCAGTTGTTGATCGAAAACTGCAGGAAGCGGTGCAGCTGGGAGTAGTCGAAATCGGCGGATTCGGGGTAGCCGATGTTGAAGTACTGATGGGTCACGCAGTGCTGCCAGAAGTGTTCAAGCCTGCTTTGGTCGGCCGTGGATAAAGTCATCTCTAACTCCTTTTAAATCGACTGGGCGAAGCGGCCCGGTCAGGCCGCTTTTTGCCGCGTGTCCACCAGCGACCACCAGCTGGCGAGCGTGGGCGAGTCGGCCAGTTCTTCAAAGGTGACGGCGATTCCACGTTCCTTGAGTTCGGCGGCGAGCTTCATCACTTGCAGGGAGTCGAGGCCGTAGAAAATCAGGTTTTCCTCGGGGTCCAGTTCTTCACCGTCTTCGATCAATTGCAACACGCGGGTTTTCAGCCAGGCGCGGGTGGTTTCCGCCGTCAGCAGTTGGCGCAGCTGTTTTTTGTCGATCTTGCCCACGGCGGTGAGTGGCATGGTGTCGATCAGCCGGATGCGGTCGGGCAGTTTGTATTCGGCGATGCCCAGTTCCATCAGGTGGCGGCGCAGGGCGGGCGGCTTGAGGTTGGGATTGCGCGAGACGACGAAGGCGCAGCTCTTTTCCCCCAGGGCGGCGTCGGGCATGGCGACCAGCCCGGCGTGGGTGACGTCGGGGTGCAACACGATGAGGTTTTCGATCTCTTCGGAAGCGACTTTTTCGCCACCCCGGTTGATCTGGTCCTTGACCCGGCCGACGACGCGCAGGTCACCGCTGGGCGTCATTTGCACCAGGTCACCGGAGTAGTAGTAACCCTCGTTATCGAAGGCTTGGGCGTTCTGTTCGGGGCTCTTGTAGTAGCCGCAGAAGGTATAGGGGCCACGTGTAGCCAACATACCGGGCTCGCCGTTTGCTACGGGAACACCTTGTTCATCGACGATTTTGATTTCGTCCCCCGGGCTGATCGGGCGGCCTTGGGTGGTGAAGATTTGCTCGTCGGTGTCACCCAGGCGGGTGTAGTTGATCAGGCCCTCTGCCATGCCGAACACCTGCTGCAGTTTGCAACCGAGCACCCCGGGCACCTGGCGGGCCAGCGAGTCGGCGAACACAGCGCCGCCGACCTGGAGGTATTCAAGCGATTGCAGTTGCTCGGCGTGCTCCGGCGCGGCCTGCAGCCACAATGCAACGGCACTGGGCACCAGGGCGACGGTGTTGACTTCGTGGCGCTGGATTATTGCGAAGCAGGTCTGCGGTTCTGGGCTCGGCGCCATGATGATGGTGCCGCCCGCGTACAACACGCCCAGAGCGCCCGGCGAGCTGAGCAGGAAGTTATGCGCTGCCGGCAGGGCGCACAGGAAGCGTGTTTGTGCGGTCAGGCCGCAGACTTCGGCACTGGTGCGGGCGTTGTAGTGGTAGTCATTGTGGGTGCGTGGGATGAGCTTGGGTGTACCGGTGCTGCCGCCGGACAACTGGAAGAGGGCAACTTCATCCGGTGCGCTAGGGGAGAAATCCACGCGACTGTCGCTTGGACTTTCGATCCAGGCGGCCAGGTTGTTGGGAGCGTGCTGTTCGCCGAGGAACAGCGTGACCTGAGGGCTGGCGCCGACTTCGTTGAGGTCGGCGAGGTAGCCGTCATCACGGAACACTTCATGCTCACGGGAGGCGATCAACAGCTTCGGCGTGATTTGTTTGGCGTAGCTCTTGAGTTCCAGTTTGCGATGGCTGTAGAGCGCGTTGAGCGGCACGATGCCGGCCTTGAGCAGCGCGAACAGCACGATGTAGAACTCGGCGATGTTGGGCAGTTGCACCAGCGCGGTGTCGCCGTGGCCAAGCCCGTTGGCGGCCAGGCGCGAGGCCAGGTTGGAGGACAGTTGGTCCAACTCGCCGTAACTGAAGCGACGCTCACCGCAAATGATCGCACAAGCCTGGGGCTGTGCTTGGCTGCGGGCCTGGAGCAGGTGGGTGAGGGGTTGATCGATCCAGTAGCCGTTTTCCCGATAGCGTTGTGCTCTGTCGAGGGGCCAGTGCGTGAATTCTAGAGTCATGGGGGTCACTGATAAAAATGGGGAAGTTAGTGGGCCAGGCCGCATGCGCGCAGCATGGTGCCGAGCTTGGTCTGGACTTCTGTCCATTCGGAGTCGGGGCTTGAGGCTTCGACGATGCCGGCGCCGGCGAACAGGCGGACCTTGTTGCGCTTGATGGTGCCGCAGCGGATGGTCACGACCCATTCACCGTTACCTTGGGCGTCGCACCAGCCGACCATGCCGGTGAACAGGCCTCGCTCGACGTGTTCGACGAAGCGGATCAGGTGCCGGGCGCGTTCGGTCGGGAAACCACAGACCGCAGGGGTAGGGTGCAGACGGCAAGCCAGCTGCAGGGCCGAGATGTTGGGATCGGCCAGGGTGCCTTCGATTCGGGTGGAGAGGTGCCACAGCGCAGGCGTGCTGATCAGGCTGGGGCGCTGCGGCACGTTCAGTTGTGTACACAATTCGCCGAGCTGGGAGGCGATGTCTTCGGTCACCAGGCGGTGTTCGTAGTGGTCTTTTTCCGAGGCGGCCAGCCAGTCGGCGTTGCGCCGGTCGGCTTCGGGGTCAGTCATGCGCTTGGCCGAGCCGGCCAAGGGATTGGACACGAAGTCCAGACCGTCCTTGTGCACCAGCAATTCGGGGCTGACGCCGATCAGCGTGGCGCCGTCGGGCATGGGCACGCGGAAGTGGTAGCCGCCGGGGTTCTGGGCACGCAGATTGTTCTGCATGGCGCTTACGTCCACATCTTGGGCAAACAGCAATTCGCGCTGCACCGAGAGCACTGCCTTGCGCACGTCGCTGTGGCGGAAGTTGACGATGGCGTGTTCGACCGTGCGCTTGAAGCCTTGCTCGTCCGGTATGTTTTTTTGCTCAAGCAGTTCCGGCATCGAGGCCGCACCGGTTTGCACGGCACCGCTGCGGGCGCGCCACTCGGCGTGTTCGGGGATGTAGAGGCAGGACGCTTCAGCGGGATCGAAGGGGATGGCGCCGACGATGATCGGGTTGGCCTGGCCCGCTTTGCGCGCTTGTTCAAAGGCATGCGAAACGGTTTTTTGAAACAGGCTACTGGCGTTTTCGCCGGCGATAGCCGGAGTTTCGATGCGTTGCAACATGCCGCTGACAGCTAGCTCACGATCACCGGAGGTGAATGAAAAACTCCGCGTTGCATCCAGCTGTTGCACCTCATCCATGTCGCTCGTCCTAAGGGTGCCCGTTCTCATTTGCAGAAAGCCTCCGTGGCTTGTGGTCAAAAAATTATGTCTTGAAATATAATCATTATCGTTTTTAATAGGTGACGCTAATCATTTAGATTTGTCAATCACATGAGTGGACCATGAGAGAGTTAACTTCGATGCAAGCCGCCTGTTGGATCGGGCGTACTGCTCATGCCTTTTTAGGGAGAGTTTCGGCTCATCTTTATGCCGAGTTCGATGGCCATTCCATTGAACTGGACCGGTTACGCGAAGCGCTTGGACGGGCCAGCCTGCTGCATCCGATGCTGCGGATGCGGGTGGATGCGCAAGGGCTGCAATCCATTGCTGCCGTGGACCAATCGCCTCAGTTGGAAGTCGAAGACCTGCGCGCCATGACTGAGCCGGAGTCCGCCCGTCACCTGCTAGCCAAACGGGAGGCGTGGACACATCAGCAACTGGACCTCGGCCATGAGCCGGGCGCCCGATTTGCAGTGAGCCTGTTGGCGGACGATAGGTTTCGCCTGCATGTCGATACCGACATGATCGCCATCGATCCATCCAGTTTCCGCACGCTGATGGAAGACCTGGCCCGGCTTTACGAGCAGCCCGATGACACGCTGCCGAACACGCCATCTTTCTTCGATTGGTACGACAAGGCCCGTGTCGACCCGGCACTCAAGGCCGCCCGTGATCGCGACCGTGCCTGGTGGCGTGAGCGCCTGGCGCACGTTGCCCCGGCACCCACCTTGCCATTGCTTGAGCACCCGCCGGAGCAAGCGCAAAGCCACCGACTTCATACTTGGCTGGGTCCCGCCGAGCGCCAGGCCTTGGAACAAGTGGCACGGGAACGCAGGATTACCCTGTCGACCTTGATGATGGGGCTGTTTGCGGCGGCGCTCGGGGAGCAGACCGGCGACCGTAGCTTCCGTCTCAATGTACCGACGTTCTGGCGCCAACCATTGGTGGATCATGTCGAGCGCGTGGTGGGTGACTTTGCCAATGTGTTGATTCTGGATGTGGACATCGAGTCCGCCGCCACGCCGGCCGCGCTGTGTGCGCAACTGGCGAAAAAAATGGTCGGCCTGCTTGAGCATTGCGCCTATCCGGGCGTGAATGTGATGCGCGATCTGTCCCGCCATCAGGGCACGCCACAGCTCGCGCCGGTGGTCTTTACTGCCGCGCTGGATATGCCCGGTGGCGACTTGCTTTCGCCGCGCGTGCAGCGTGTATTCGGCCCGATGAATTGGGTCATCTCCCAAGGGCCGCAGGTGGCTCTTGATGCACAGATTGCCTGCGCCGATGGCGGTATCCTGATCAATTGGGATATCCGTCTTGATGCGTTGCCACTGCCGTGGGTAACGACGTTCTTTGACCGCTTTGTGGCGATCACGCAGGAAGTGGTGGCCGATTCTCGTGCGTTGGATCAAACGCTCAACGTCGGTGTTTCGCGCACTCTCGAAAGACCGCTGTCAGCCCTACAGCAAGCGTACTTATTGGGCCGTGGTACCCAGGTGCCTCTTGGCGGTGTGGCCATGCAGGAGTTTCGTGAGTACCACGGGGTCATGGACCCGACGTTGCTGCGCAGTCGCCTGGCGGCCATGGTGCAGCGTCATGACAGCCTGCGCACACGGGTGGATGCGCTCAAGTTGGTGAGTCATGTCAGCGATGAAGCTCGTATCAATCTTGAGGAAGTTGACCTCACATCGATGTCATCGCAAGCGGCGCTGGCTCACATCGATGGGCGTCGTGAGGCTTACGCCCACGCCATCTTCGAGCTGGACCGTGCGCCTTGGAATGTCACGATCTTCCACCTGCCCGACGACCAGTTGACGGTGTTCGTACGTCTGGATGCGTTGATCCTCGACGGCCGCTCCATTGCTGCGTTGCTGGTCGAGTTGTTCGACGGCCTGACCGGCGATGAGCCCGCTACCGAGGCTGCGCCTGCCTCGGTGGATCAGACCAGCCAACGCAAGGCCGACGCGGTTTACTGGAAGACCAAGCTCACCGACGTGACGGGCGCACCACGCCTGCCATGGCGCGTGCCGCTCGATCAAGTGCGGGCATCGCGCTACGAGCGCCAAAGCCGACAAGTGCCCAAGGCGGTATTCAATGCATTCTGCAAATTGGGCGCTCGGCAGCGGCTATTCAAGAACTCCGCCCTGATGGCGCTGGTGATGGAAGTGCTGTCCCACTGGCTCGATGAAGGTGGCTTGTGCGTGGCGGTACCGGTTGCGCCGCAAACGGGCGGTGCATTTGCCAACCGTTCCAGCTTTATCGCGATCAACCGAAACGAGGCCCCTAGCACCTTTACGGAGCGTGCGGCGAAGTTGCAAGTGGACGTGCTGGAAGGGTTGCAACACCTGGCCTATTCGGGCGTGGACCTCGCCCGGTTGCTGTTCGAATCCCACGGCCCTGGGCCGGTGTTGCCGGTGGTGATTACCAATGGTTTTTCCTGGCCGGTGTCGGCGGCGGGCAGTCTCATGCAGTTGCAGGGCGGCCTGACCCAGACGCCTCAGGTGGCCATGGATATTCGCTTCTGGGCCAACGCCGAGGGCGCGCTGGTGCTGGATATCGACTATGCGCGGGAGGTTCTGGACCCAGCGGTGGTTCACGACATTCTGGATGCGCTGGAAAAGGCCATCAGCCAGATCAGCGTCAGCGGTGAGTTCACCATGGATACCGCCGCGATCATCGACACGTCTCACTATCGCCTCAATAGCCCGACGAGCGAGGCCAGTGCCGAAGGGTTCCTGGCGCAAATCGCCAAGCACCTGTTCGACCCTACCAACCAGCGGATCGCCTTGATCAGCGGTGAACGGCAGATCAGCTACGCCGAGCTGGGCGAGGGTGTGTCGCGTGTCATTGCGGCGTTCAAGGCCCGTGGTATCGGGCCGGGCCAAGTGGTCGCCATCTGCCTGCCTCGCAGTCCGGAGCACACCACGCTGACCTTGGCCTGTGCTTTGACGGGCGTGATCTGGGTGCCTATCGATGCCTCGGCGCCGGACGAGCGTCGGCAGTATCTGCTGGAAAACTGCCGACCAGATCTGGTGGTCATTAGCCCAGGCGAGAGGGTCGAGCAGGTCCATGCCACACCGGACGAGTTGCTGGTCGGGCCGCAAGCCAGTGCACCCATGCTGGATGATCGTTCACTGAGTGAAGCGCCGGCGTATTACCTCTACACCTCGGGCACCACCGGCAAGCCCAAGTGCGTGGTGCTGTGCAATCGCGCCACGGCCAATGTCATCGGCAGCACCTTGTCTCACTGGCGCGTGAGCCAGAGTGACGTGTTCATGTCGGTAACCCCGTTGCACCACGACATGTCGGTATTCGATGTGCTCGGCTGCCTGACGGCCGGCGCCACCCTGGTGCTGCCTGGCGTCGGCGAGGAAAAGGACGCGGTGCGTTGGAATCAGTTGATTGCCAGGCACCGCGTGACGCTGTGGTGTTCCGTGCCGGCTATTCTGGAAATGCTGCTGTCGTGCCGTGGCGAACATGACTTGGCCAGCCTGCGCCTGATCGCCCAGGGCGGCGACTACATCAAGCCGGGCGTGATCGCCGAGTTGCGCGGGTTGCTGCCATCGTCCCGCCTGATTTCCCTGGGTGGGCCGACGGAAACCACGATCTGGAGCATCTGGCACGACATCACTGTCGATGACCAGCTGCAAATTCCCTATGGGCGACCGTTGCCGGGCAACCGCTATCTGGTTCTCGACGCCGAGGGAGCGCATTGCCCAGCAGGCGTTGTCGGCCGCATTCATACGGCAGGCGTCAATCTGGCCCTGGGCTACCTGGAAAACGGCGCGCTGGCGCAAACCGAATTCATCAGCGTCACCGACGAGCATGGCCAGGCCGTACGCGCATTTCGTACCGGTGACTGCGGGCGCTATCGCCGCGACGGCACGTTGATGTTCGACAGCCGCGTGAATGGCTACGTGAAGGTGCGCGGTGTGCGCGTGTCGCTGCCCGACATCGAGATCGAGCTGATCAAGCATCCTGCGGTCAGGCACGTGCTGGTGGTGGACTATGGCGAGCAGCGCCAGGGCGAGGTCAACATCGGTGCGCTGTACGTGAGTGCCGAAGACGCCGCCCCCTTGACCGCCGCCGCGTTGCGCCAGTTCGCCCGCGAGCACTTGCCGCACTCCCATGTGCCCACGCGATTCCTGGCGGTGGAGGCGCTGCCGTTGTCGCAAAACGGCAAGCCTGATCGCCCGCGTGCCCGCAACTTGTTGCTGGAGCCTGCCGAAGAGGTCGTTGAAACGCAGGGCAGCAAGGTCTTGGCGATCTACCTGAGTGTGTTGGGCAGGCCGCCGCAGGACAGCGCCAATGTCTCGGTCGACTTCATCAGTCTGGGCCTGCGGCCCCAGCATTTGAAAGCCATCGCTGCGCGGTTCCAAGAGGAACTTGCGGTGACGCTTTCCCCCGGACAATTACTTCGTTGCCGTAACGCACAAGATGTCGAGCGATTGCTCGCCACTGCATAACCACATAGCAATACCCAGGGAGACAGATTGGATGACGGATTTACCCACTGTAGATATCGCCGGTGTTGGCATCGGGCCCCTTAACCTCGGGCTGGCCGCTTTACTGTCCAAACATTCCGGCGTGACCAGTCTTTTCCTGGATCGCAAAGCCGAATTTCGTTGGCATGAAGGGCTGCTCCTGCCAGGTACCACGTTGCAAGTGCCGTTTCTGGCGGACCTGGTGACGATGGCCGACCCCACCCATGAACTGAGCTATCTGAACTACCTGCACCAGCACGATCGCCTGTACCAGTTCTATTACTACGAGAACTTCCAGGTGCCGCGCCGCGAGTATGACCACTATTGTCGTTGGGCTTCGCAGCAGTTGCCGACGTGCCACTTCGGCGAGGATATCTGTGATGTGACCTACGACGCGGGAGCCGGGAAGTTCCAGATTGAAAGCCAGTCCGTGTCAGGCTTCAAACGCTACTATTCCAGCCGAAACCTGGCGGTAGGCATTGGCACTACGCCGATACTGCCGCAATGGGCTCAGGTGAAAAGCACGGCACCCATCATGCATTCGGCCGAGTTTGGCAAGCGCCAGGCGCAGTTGTCGGAATGTCGGCGTGTCACCGTGATTGGCTCTGGCCAAAGTGCCGCCGAGTGCGTGCTCGCGTTGTTCAATGAGCTGACCCCCGAGCGGATTGCCGCAGGCGCCTCGATCCGCTGGATCACCCGTTCGGCGGGTTTCCATCCCATGGAATACTCCAAGCTGGGGCAGGAGTGCTTTACGCCGTCCTACATGGAGTACTTCCACAGCCTCCCGCGTGAACGCCGTCGTGAGGTCGTGGCCAAGCAGGGCTTGTTGTACAAGGGCATCAGTTTTTCCACTATCGCCGCTATCTACGACTTGATCTATGAGCGCTCCATCGGCGGCAGTGATCCGGGCCTGACGTTGCTGTCGAACTGTGAGGTCGAGATGGTCGAGGACGTCGCCGGTACGCTGCGTATTGCCTATCGGCATCGTGAACTGGACCAGACCAGCAGCCTGGAGGCGGACGCGATTGTGGCCGCGACGGGCTACGGGCATGCCTGGCCGCAGTGGTTTGAGCGGCTCAAGGGCACGGTGCTGGAAACCGATGAGCACGGTGACTGCCTTGTGGAGGATGACTTCACCGCACGCCGCTGTGATGACGGGGCAGGGCGTATCTTTGTGCAGAACGCAGAGATCTTCCAGCATGGCGTGGGCTCGCCGGACCTGGGCGTTGCTGCGATTCGTAATGCGAGCATTGCCAATCAACTGCTCGGTCGCCCGCACTACCGCCTGCCCAAACGCTCGTCGTTCCAGCGTTATGGCATGCATGAGGTTTAGTGTGTGAAAGGCAGGGCCTTGGTGTTACCAAGGCCCTGTTGGGTCAGACGCGGATGTGGTCCAGGGTGATGCCATCGGCGCCAGGTGTCGCAAACAGCGCGAACATCTGTTCAATCGTGGCGCTCATACGGGCCATCTGCTCTGCGCTGTAGCGATCCGAACGGTAGGTAATCACCAGGCGCAATGCGCGCTTGCCGTCGAGCGTGTTTTCCATGATCTCGAACTGAATACCGAACATCGACTGGTTCTTGTCCGGGTCAATCTGGCGGTAGCGGATTGCGCCGTTATCCGGTGTGCTCAGGGCGCCGTTCAAGGCGTTGTTGGCGTGAATCTGGATGTACACGTCGAACAGCAGTCCATCTGCTGGCGTCATGCCCAGCGCCTGTTGAATCTGCTCCATCGGCACATCGGCGTAGGCCATCGAGTCGTTGATCAAACGGCTGACGTTTTCGATCATGGCGCCGACGGCTTGTCGGGCATCGAATTGCACGCGGTGCGCGACCATGGTGGTGAAGTAGCCGACCGTGTCGTAATACGCAGGGTCTGTGCGACCGGAAGCCGACGTGCCCACTACCAGGTCTTTCAAATCCCCGAGCTTGTGCAGGGAGAGCACGATTGCCGAATAGACCACGCCGAACAGTGAAGCGTTGTTCTGCCGGGCGAAGGCGTACAGGTGGTCGGTCGTGCCTTGGGTGGGCTTGATCTCGAACCACTGGGCCTTGGTCGATACCTGTGCGGGCTGTGCCTCGGAGGAGGGCAGTGTCAGGCCACGGGTGGCATCGCGCAGCATGCTGGTCCAGTAGTCGAGGTGCTTCTGGTTGATCCCGGCGGCTTGCTGGCGCACGGCGAATTCATGGAAGGACGGTGCCGGGCTTTTCCAGACTGGCGCTTTGTCAGCCGCACGGGCCAGGTAAGCCTGGGCCAGTTCTTCCATCATCACGTTGAGCGACCATTCATCAATGGCCATGTGATGGACGAGCAGCGACAAGGTTTGGCGTTGATGTGACGCGTCTTGAATGAAGCGCACCCGCAGGGGCAACTCGCGGGTCAGATCGAACTGATAGGTGGCTTCGCTTTGCAGGGTGGCACCCTGGCTTTCGCGGCTCGGCCAGAACCACTTGAACTGCGATAGCTGCGTGGTCGGCACGATTTGCTGGTATGCCTCGCCACCTTCGAAGTGGAAAGTGCTACGCAGGCTGGCATGGCGCTCAATCAGGTCATGGAATGCCTGTTCGAACAGCGCTTCGTCCACCGTGTCGAGAAACTCCATGGCAAACGGCAGGTTGAAGATCGTGCCGAATTCGAAGGCGGCGTAAGCGCGTCCGAGGGACGCCTGGGCCAGTGCAAACGGTGCTTTTTGTACGTCTTGTGGGGAGCCGGTGGTGGTTGGCGCAGCGTTTCTCGCGATGACCTGGGCGCGTGCCGCCAAAGCGGTTGCCGAGGGTGCGCTGAAGAAATCGTTGAACTGGACTTCGATGCCGTGGCTGCTCAACAGCTTGCCGATGATACGGGTGGCCAGCAGCGAGTGGCCGCCAAAGTCGAAGAAGTCATCCGTCGCCAACATACCCGGTTCTGCCAGGGCTTCGCGGAACTCGGCGAGGATAATGGCTGCAATTTCAGGGGTTTCTGTTTGGGCGGCGTTCTCGCCGATGTCCGCCTGGCGGTGCAGCCAAGGCAGTGGCGTATCAGTGGTGTGCATGATCTTGCGGTACAGGTCGTTCGCCTGGCAGGTCTGGTCAAGAATTGGGTGAAGGACCAGCGCCAGTATGGGCGCTCCCGACGTTTGCATAATCAGCGCTTTGAACGGCGGCTGATGCTCAGCGTCCCACGGCGCGGCTTGTTCTGGGAGCAGGTAGTGGCTGGCGTCACCGGTCACCTGAATGCGCTCGATGCATGCTTGCCAGTCGCGCGCCTGGACCTTGTCGACTTCGCCGTCATCGTTGAACTGGTAGCGGGCATTCAGCTCGGGGATTGATTCGATCACCGCCTGGAGTGCTGACTCCAGTCTTGCGGGATCGGTATCTGCGTCGAGTTGCCAGGCACTCAGGTGCTTGAGAATGCGATCGGGATATTGCTGCTGCAAGAGCCAAATATGCGCTTCGTAATCGGTGGCAGACCGTTTCGAAAACGTATCTGGAGTGAGTTCCATCATGGAAGTTTCCCGCCTTATCAAACTGAACAGTAAGAAGTAGAGATGGCAACAAGTGCCGACAGACCCATCCTCGGTCTGGTGTAACGCCTGGGAACCCGGGCGTCAGAGGACGTGCAATCCGGTTGCGTTGCAGGGGCTTTATGAACACCGTATGATCACAAATAATAATCATACATATTCGCATTAGTCAAAATCTGATCGCGGGTGGATTCGTCTCAGGAGAGGTGTTGTGAACAACGGAGCGTTTGCGTCCAAACAGCAATTCGAAAAGCTGTATGTCGACCATCACCGCTGGTTGTGCAGCCTGCTGCGGCGCAAGCTGGGCAATTCGGTGGATGCTGCGGATCTGGCCCACGATATCTATCTCAACCTCATCAAGAAGGGGCGCGTGCCTTCGATTGAAGACTCGCGCTGCCACCTGACCCAGATCGCCAAAGGCATGGTGATTGACCTGTATCGTCGTCGTCACCGCGAAGCCTGCCACCTGGAATCCCTGATGCAGCAGGCCGAACCGTTGGTGCCGTCGGAAGAGGTACGGGCGCTGGCCACCGAGGCGCTGGTGCAAATCGATGATGCGCTGCATGCCAAACCGCCCAAGGCCCGCGAAGCACTGTTGCTGTGCAAGCTGCACGGCATGGGCCATCGGGACATCGCCGCTGAATTGAACGTGTCGGTGTCCTCTGTCGAAAAATACATCGCGGCGGGCTTGCGGGCCTGCCATCCGTTCGCATCGGCGGCCGGGCTGTGAACAATTAAATCCGCAGCGCCATTGAGGGTTTTGCCGCGTTGTTCGGAATACACGGTATGCACCGTGCAAAACGCTCGAACGCAAAGGACGCCAGGCACGCCACACGGTGGCCGGCAGTGGTTATTCAGGAGAGCTCATGAGCGTTAAAGACACACCCGTCGGTTCGGTATCCCAGGTATTACGCCCGATTCGTGGGCGGCTGATACTTGCCGCCGTACTGGCCGCCCTTGGGACCATGTTGACCATGGTGCCCCTGGCCGGGATCGCCCACATTGCGCAACTGGCCATGGGTGAGGCAGCCAGTTGGGCCCAACTGCAAGGCCCGGTCTGGCAGGTGGTCGGTGTCAGTCTGGCCTGCCTGTTCCTCGGCATGACCTTGATTTCGCTGGGGGAGATGGTTGCGCACCTGGCCGACAACCACATCACCGGCCACCTGCGCCAGGCCATCACTCGTCGGTTGGCCAGGGTGCCGCTGGGTTGGTTCACCAGCCGTGCTTCGGGTGAGGTCAAGCAGGCGATGCAGGATGATATCGGTACCTTGCACAGCCTGACGGCGCACGTCTTTACCACCCTCGGCCGTACGCTTGGGGCCGTGATCATCGCCATCCTTTACCTGTTTGCCATGGACTGGCGCATGGCGATTGTCTCGCTGCTGCCATTCCCGCTGTTTTTCCTGTTTTTCACCCGCGCCACCAAGGCCAGTGGAGCGAACATGCAAGCGTTCGGCGCCGGCATGATGCGCATCAACAATGCCGTGATCGAGTTCGTCAACGGCATTCCCGTGGTCAAGGCGTTTGGCGCCGAGGGCAAGGCCCATGGCAGCTACCGGGGTGCGGTAGATGCCTTTGCTGCTGCGTTCACCGACTTCACCCGGCCACTGGTCAGTGCGATGGCCAACGCCCATGCCATGATCACGCCCGTGGCGGTACTCGGCGTGGTGCTGGCCTTCGGTACGCTGGGGGTGAGCCTGGGCTGGCTGGCTCCGGTGGACATCCTGCCGTTTGCCCTGGTCGCCCCGGGCATCTGCGCGCCGCTGTTGCTGCTGAGCTATATCACCCACGACCTGAACAACGCGACCGCCGCCGCCCAGCGCGTGCAGACCCTGCTGGAAACCCCTGTGCTGGAAACCCTGCCAAGCACATCGGCACAATTACCGGCAAACGCTGAAATCCGCGTCGAACACCTGAGCTACCACTATAACGACGAGACCCCGGTGCTCCAGGACCTGAGCTTTACCCTCAAGCCGGGCACCGTGACCGCCATTGTCGGCGCATCAGGTTCCGGCAAATCGACGCTGGCCCGCCTGTTGCTGCGTTTTTTCGACCCTACCGAAGGGCGTATCACCTTGGGCGGTGTTGACCTGCGCCACATCGAGAGTACCCAGTTGTACCGACGTATCGGCTTCGTGTTGCAGGAAGTACGCCTGATCCACGCCAGCCTGCGCGACAACATCGCCCTGGGCCGTCCCTCGGCCAGCCAGCAGGAAATCGAGGCTGCCGCGCGGATTGCGAACATCCACGAACGCATCCTGGACCTGCCACGGGGCTATGACTCGGTGATCGGTGAAGATGTACAGCTCTCCGGCGGTGAGTTACAGCGCGTCAGCATCGCCCGCGCCGTGTTGCTCGACCCACCCGTGTTGGTACTGGATGAGGCCACGGCGGCAGCCGATGCCGAGAATGAGGTGAAGCTGCAACAAGCCCTGTCGCGATTCGCCCAGGGCCGCACCCTGATGGTGATTGCTCATCGGCTCGACACGGTGATGCACGCCGACCAGATCATCTTGATCGACAACGGCACCCTCTGCGAGCAAGGCACCCACGCCGAGTTGCTCGCACGCAAAGGCCGCTACGCCAGGCTGTGGGCGTTGGGCGGTTATGAACAAGCCAAGGAGCAGGCGGTGTCGTCATGCTGAAAACCTTTATTCAACTGCTCGGCGAAGACGCGCCGGTACTGCGCCGCTATCTGGTGATGGCCCTGGTCTATGGCCTGCTCTGCGGGGTGACGATTGTCACGCTGGTGCCGATCCTCACCCACCTGCTGAGGGGGGACACCCACGCCGCCGCGCAATGGCTGATCGCGTTGGTCATCGGTGTGGTGGTGTGCTGGGCGCTGCGACGCAGCGTGGAAAAAGCCGGCATCCGCGTCGGCATCGCCGTGCTCCAGCGCGGTCGCCACCGCCTTGGCGATCATGTGGCGCAGTTGCCGGTAGGCTGGTTCAGCGCGCAAAACACGGCGCGGCTCAGCCATCTGGCAACCTCGGGCATGATGGAAATGGCGCAGTTGCCCGCACACGTGTTCACGCCGCTGTTGACCGGTGTGGTCACGCCGGTGGTGATCCTCATCGCGCTGTTCACCCTGCACTGGCCAATGGGCCTGGTTGCCCTGGCGACCCTGCCGGTGCTGCTGGGTGTGTTCGTGTTGACTGCACGGTTGGGGCAGCGAGCCGACCACGACTTCCAACACAACGCGGCCCTGACCAGCCAGCGCATGGTCGAGTTCGCCCAGGCGCAGTCGGTACTGCGGGCGTTCAATGGCGAGGATGGCGGTACACAGTTCCTCGAACAGGCCATCGGTCGCCAGCAGCAGGCCGCCAAGCACCTGATCCACGTATCGGCGATGTCAGTCGTGTTCAACGCGTGGGCGGTGCAGGCCGGTTTTGCTGCGCTGCTGGTGGCTGCCACCCTGTGGCTGGGCGACCTGCTGGGCGCCAGCCTGGAAGTGGGCTCGGTCATCGCCGTGATGATTACGCTATTGCTGGTCAGCCGCTTCATCGACCCGCTGCTGGAGGTGGCCGGCTACAGCGAAGTGCTGCGCGGCGCCCGTGGTCAGTTGGGCGCCGTGCGCGAGATTTTTGCAGTCAAGCCACTGCCGCAGCCACAGGCACCCGAGGCGCCTGTCGATAGCTCCGTCGAGCTGCGCAACGTCAGCTTCGCTTATGACGAGGGCCAGCCCGACGTGTTGCGCGATGTCAGCCTGCGCATCGAACCGGGCAGCATGACCGCACTGGTGGGCGCTTCTGGCTCGGGCAAGACCACATTGGTGCGCTTGATCGCACGCTTCTTCGATGTGACCCAAGGCAGCGTGATCGTCGGCGGCGTGGATGTGCGCCAGATGTCCGGTGAGCAACTGGCCGGCCAGATCAGTCAGATCTTCCAGGACGCCTACCTGTTCCAGGGCAGCATTGCCGACAACATCCGTATCGGCAAACCTGCGGCCAGCGACGCCGAAGTGATGGACGCGGCGCGACAAGCCGGCGTGCTGGAAATCATCGAGCGACTGCCCCAAGGCCTGGACACGCCGGTGGGCGAGGGCGGGGCACGGTTGTCCGGTGGCGAACGCCAACGGATCTCTATCGCCCGTGCGCTGATCAAGGATGCACCGATCCTGCTGGTCGACGAAGCCACCGCGGCCCTCGATGCCGAGAACCAGGCCGCCATCGCCGAAGCATTGGCACGGCTGCGCGGCAAACGCACGCTGATCGTGATTGCGCATCAGCTCTCGACCGTGGTCATGGCCGACCAGATCCTGGTGCTCGATCAAGGCCAGCTCAGCGAACAGGGTTCCCATGCCGAATTGAGCGCCAAGCCTGGGCTGTACGCCCACTTTCTCGCCCAGCGCAGGGCGGCAAAAGGCTGGCGGATCGCGGGTGAGGACGCTTCTTGAGTCGTGCAGCGTTAGTCGTCCTGTTTGTAGTGCTGTGCGGCCTGTCGCTGATGGTGGGGGTCAAGCAGGTGTCGTGGGTCGAGCTGCTGAGCTTTTCCGACGACGCCTGGCTGACCCTCACCGCCAGCCGGCTGCCACGCCTGGCCGCGTTGATCCTCACCGGGGTCGGGTTGGCCGTGTGCGGGGTGATCCTGCAGCAGATCGTGCGTAACCGCTTCGTAGAGCCCGGTACTTCCGGCGGGTTGGATGCCGCCAAGCTGGGTATCCTGATTTCCCTGACGGTGGCTCCGGGAGCCGGGGCCGCTGGTAGAATGCTGTTCGCCTTGGCCTTTTGCTTTGCCGCCAGCCTGATCTATGTCGCGATCATCCGACGCATCCAGTTCAAGAACACCGTGATGGTGCCGGTGATCGGTCTGATGTACGGCAGCGTGCTGAGCGCTGTCGCCGAGTTCTACGCCTACCGCCACAACATCCTGCAGAGCATGCAGGGTTGGATGCTCGGCGATTTCTCGAAGATCGTGCAGGGCAATTACGAGATCATCTACCTGATCCTGCCCATCGTTGTGCTGACCTACCTGTATGCCCATCGTTTCACCGTACTGGGCATGGGTGAGGGCATGGCCAGCAGCCTGGGCCTGAACTACGCCGCCAACGCGGCGCTGGGCCTGATGCTGGTGGCGGTCACTGTCTCCGCCACGGTGATTACCGTTGGCGCGATTCCCTTCGTCGGGCTGGTGATCCCCAACCTGGTAGCCCTGCACTACGGTGAAAACCTGGAACGCACGCTGCCCATCGTCGCCCTGTGCGGTGCCTCGTTGCTGTTGGCCTGCGACATCCTCGGCCGCCTGCTGATCTACCCCTTCGAAGTGCCGATCGGCCTGACTGCCGGTTGCATCGGCGGCGTGGTGTTCCTGGTGCTGCTGATCCGGAAGTACACATGAGACACATGGCTACCCGTTATGGCCTCTGGCTGCTGGTCCTGTTGCTGGCCCTGGGGTTCCTGTTGCTGGGCTCGGGCCTGGATTTCGATTACGTCATTCCCAAGCGGCTTACCCGCCTGGCCGCCATGGGCATTGCCGGCGTGTGCATTGCGTATTCGTCGGTGATTTTCCAGACCATCGCCGGCAACCGCATCCTCACGCCGGCCATCATGGGCTATGAGGCGATCTACCTGTTGTTCCAGGCTTTGCTGATTCTCGTGCTGGGCACCCAGAGCCTGGTGCTGCTGGGGCGTGACGGCAACGTGCTGTTGTCGGTGCTGTTGATGCTCGGCTATTCGTGGCTCATCCACCGTTGGCTGTTCCGCGACGGCAGTCACAACGTGTACCTGCTGTTGCTGCTGGGGTTGGTGTTGAGCATGGTGATGGGCACCTTCACCCAATTCATCCAGTTGAAGATCAGCCCCGGGGAGTTTTCGATTTTCCAGGGATTCAACTACGCCTCCTTCAACAAGGCGCAACCGGGGCAGGTGATCTATTCGGGCGTATTGGTGGCGGTGGTGTGTTTCATCGCCCAGCGCACGTTGCCGGTGCTCGATGTCTTGGCCCTGGGGCGTGACCAGGCGATTTCCCTGGGGGTCGACTACCCACGCAGCGTGCGCCTGCAACTGGCACTGATCGCGATTCTGGTGGCGGTGTCCACCAGTCTGGTGGGGCCGACCGCGTTCATGGGCGTGTTCGTCGCCAACATCGCCTATGCCCTGGCCCGCACTACGCGGCACCGGGTCACCTTGCCCCTGGGCTGTGCGATTGCCATCGGCATTTTCATCATCGCTCAGTATCTGGTGGAGCAATGGTTCAACTACAACACCTCCGTGAGCATTCTCATCAACCTGGTGTGCGGTGTGTATTTCCTCGCGCTGATGATCCGAACCCGAGGCACGGCATGATCTCTCTCCAACACGTCTACAAAGACTATGGCGCCAAGCATGTGCTGAGTGACGTCAGCGTGCAGTTCCCACCGGGGCAAGTGACCTCATTGATCGGCCCCAACGGGGCGGGCAAATCCACCTTATTGATGTTGATCGCCCGTCTGTTGACGCCTACCCGTGGCGATGTGCTGATGGGCGGGCGCAGCATCGCCGACGTGCCGGTGCGCGACTATGCCAAGCGCGTGGCCACCTTGCGCCAGTCGCCGGATTTCAACCTGCGCTTGACCGTCGAAGAGCTGGTGGCCTTCGGGCGTTTCCCCTACAGCCGAGGCGCGCTCACTGCCCAGGACCGGGTGGTGATCGACGAGGCCATCGAGTTCCTGTCACTGCAACCGCTGCGCCTTTGCTACATCGACGAGCTCAGCGGCGGGCAGCGGCAGATGGCGTTCCTGGCAATGACCATCGCCCAGCAAACCGATTACCTGCTGCTGGATGAGCCGCTCAATAACCTCGACATGAAGCACGGCGTGCAAATCATGCGCGCCTTGCGCCGCTTGTGTGATGAGCAAGGTCGCACAGTGATCCTGGTGGTGCATGACATCAACTTCGCGGCCAATTATTCCGACCATATCGTGGCGATGAAGGGCGGCGCCATCCACCGTCACGGCCCAGTCGACCAGGTAGTGACTGAGGCCAACCTGCGCGAGCTGTTCGATCTGGATTTCGAGATTCTGCACAGCCAACAAGGCTTCGTTTGCAACTACTTCAACCCATCACCTTCAAGGGAACTGACATGAGCACTGATCACACGAACAGAATGCGCGCGCTGCTGCTGACGATGGCCGTGGCGGCCGGGTTGCAGGGGTGTGACAAACCGGCGCCAGAGGCCAAGGCCCCGGTGGCGGCGCAGGCGGCCTACGCGCCGATCACCATCGAGCATCCGCTGGGCACCACCGTGGTCACTCAGTTGCCCCAGCGTGTAGTGGCCTTCGACATGAGCGAGCTCGACACCCTGGATCAACTCGGCGCCCCGGTGGTCGGCATCGCCAAGGACTACGTCGCCAGCTTCCTCACTCGCTACCGTGACGACACGAATGTCGCGGATGTGGGCTCGACCATCCAGCCCAACCTGGAACGCCTGCATGCGCTCAAGCCCGACCTGATCCTGATCTCTCCGCTCCAGGCCCAGAGCTATAAGGAACTCAGCCAGATCGCTCCAACCGTGTACGACGACGTAGACCTGACCAACAAAAAAGGCAATCTCATCGAGACCGCCAAGGCCCATTTGACCCTGCTGGGGCGCATCCTCGACAAGCCGGAACTCGCCCGCCAGAAAGTGGCGGAAATGGACGCCAAGGTCGAGCAGACCCGCCAAGTCACTGCAGGTCGCCCCGAGAAGGCCTTGATCGTGCTGCATAACAACGGTGCCTTCACCTCCTACGGCGTGAAATCGCGCTACGGTTTTGTGTTCGACACCCTGGGCGTTAAACCGGCCAGCACCGACATCGAGGCCGGCTTGCATGGCCAGCCGATTTCCAATGAATTCATTCAGCAGGCCGATCCGGACATTCTGTACGTCATCGACCGCACGGCCGTGATGGAGCATCGCCCGGCCCTCGACCTCAAGAGCCTGGACAACCCACTGTTGCGTAAGACCAAGGCATGGAACAACGGCCGGGTGATCTTCGTCGACGCCCAGACCTGGTACCTGTGCACGGCCAGTGTGACCTGCCTTAACCGCATGGCGGACGAGGTGGTCGAAGGCTACAAAGGCTGATCCAGACACACGTTCGTGGTACCCAAAGCCGCTGCCATTCAGGTCGCGGCTTTTTTCTTGGGAATATTTATCATTTAGATTGAGGGTTTGTGGTTCTGGTACGGAAACCTAGTGAATGCACTTCAATACTTCGCATCGAAAGGAATCCAGCATGTCGGAACACGGCCGCCCAACTCGCGCCCACCCTGATTTATCCCAGGCCACACCGCGTACTTTCCCGTTTACCTTGAACCGCACGTTCTCCGCCGTGCAGATGGCCTTGTTGCTCGGTTTGAGCGGCGGCTCGCTGGCAGTGTCGGCCGCGCCTGAACCGAAGCCGGCCACCCAGGCTCGGGCCGAAGCGGAAAAGAACAGCCTGGTGCTGTCGGAAACCACCATCGAGGGCGAGCGGCTCGCCACCGACGACCTGCCACCTGCGTACGCGGGTGGGCAGGTCGCCACGGGCGGTCGTATCGGGCTGCTGGGCAACAAGGACTTCATGGAAACACCGTTCAACGCCATCAGCTACACCGATGAATTCGTGCGCAACCACCAGGCCAAGGACATCGGCTCGGTGATCGGCGCCACCGACCCGTCGGTCAACGTGCCGTCCAAGCGGGCCATCCTCGAAACCTTCTTCATCCGCGGCTTCAACACCAGCGCCAACGACATCACCTTCAACGGCTTGGCTGGCATGGCGCCGAACCTGCGCGGTTCGACCGAACTGGCCGAGCGCATCGAAGTGCTCAAGGGCCCGTCTGCGCTGCTCAACGGCATGCCGCCCGATGGCAGCGTCGCCGGCAGCATCAACATGGTGCCCAAGCGCGCCGCTGACGAGCCGCTGACGCGGATCACCACCAGTTACGAGTCCAACGGGCTGTACGGTGCCCACGCTGACGTGGGTCGACGTTTTGGCGAGCAGAACCAGTTCGGTATCCGCTACAACGGCGTGTACCGCGATGGCGACACCAACGTGGACGACCAGCAGCAAAAGATGCAACTCAACGCCCTGGGCCTGGACTGGCGCACCGAGCGCGTACGCCTGTCCCTGGATGCTTACAAGCAGCGTGAGCGCCTGGATGGCGCCAACTATTTCGGCATTTTCGGCATCTCGCCGACGGTCAATAAAGTGCCCAGCCCGAAGAAGGGCAACAACTCCCTGGCGCCGGACTGGGCCTACACCATCAACGACACCGAAACCGTGTTGATCCGTGGCGAGGCCGACCTGAATGACTCGCTCACCGCGTTTGCCGCCTATGGTCAGCGCGACGGTGGCCGTAATGCCCTGATGACCCGTGACACGCTGATCAACAACGCCGGAGACATCAACGTGCTGGCTTATCGCTCTGACGGGCAGGGCACGCAGAAGTCCGGAGAAGCCGGCCTCAAGGGCACTTTCGATACGGGTCCGGTAGGCCACGCCTGGTCGTTGGCCGCCACCCAGTACAAGTCGGAGATGAGCTACAAGGACTTGATGATCCCCAACTATGTGGTCACCAACTACAACAACCTCGACTTCGGCCCAACACCGCCCCTGGGCAAATACGGCGCCGTCACCTCCCGCAGCGAAGCCAAGCTGAGAAGTTTTGCGTTCCTCGACACCCTGTCGTTCCTCGATGGCCGCGTGCAATGGACTGTGGGCTGGCGCAACCAGACCGTGGAAAGCGCCAGCTTGACGCCGGCCCGGGTCAAGACGTCCCGCTACAGCGACAGCAAGGTGTCGCCGGCGACGGCGTTGCTGGTCAAGGTTACCGACGATGTTTCGCTCTATGCCAACTACATCGAAGGTCTGTCCCAAGGCGGCACGGCACCCACCAGCGCCGCCAACTCGGGTGAAATCCTCAGCCCTTACCAGACCAAGCAGTATGAGGTCGGCGCCAAGTTCGACCTGGGCACCTTCGCCACCACGCTGGCGGTGTTCCAGATTGAAAAACCGAGCGCCTACACCGACCCCGTCACCAATATTTACGCCACCAACGGCGAGCAGCGTAACCGTGGCGTGGAATGGAGTTTCTTCGGTGAAGCCCGACCCGGCCTGCGCCTGATGGGCGGTGCGTCCTATACCCAGGCGGAGCTGACCAAGGCGTTGGTCAAATCCAACGAAGGCAATCAAGTGACCGGCGTACCGAAGATCATCGCCAAACTGGGCGCTGAATACGACCTGGAGATGGTGCCGGGGCTGACCCTGACCGCCAACACCAACTACGTTGGCAGCCGCTACGTCACCGACGACCACCGTATGGAGCTGCCGTCCTACACCGTGTTTGATGTGGGCGGCCGCTACACCACCAAGGTCATGTCCAAGCCAGTGACCTTGCGCGCCAATGTCGAGAACGTGGCTAACCGCGCTTACTGGATCGGTTCGTACAACGGTGGCGACGGCAGCGGATTGTCCGGTGGCCTGGGTACGCCACGTACGCTGCAACTGTCGGCCTCGGTGGACTTCTAACCCTCAACCCAAGCGTGGATGCGTCCAGGGACGCCCCCACGCTTGCTTGTTTCAACGCTGCGAAAATCCCCCCGACAATTGCGTCTTCAGATAGCCGACCAACGCGCTCACCGACTTCGGTACATGGGGCGAGTACGGCCTGATCAAATAGATCTCATCGGCAAACACGCCTTTGAGCGTCCAGTCCTTGAGCACCTGCACCAACGTGCCGTTGGCCAATGCGGCGTGCGCACTGAAATCCGGGAGCAGGGCGATACCCAGGTGGTTGAGCGCCGAGTCGCGCAGGGCTTCGCTGTTGTTGGTGGCAAAGCTGCCGGCGATGGGCACGGTAAGGCGTTCGGCGTTGCGCTCGAAGGTCCAGGCCGGTTGGTCGGCACCCCGTGGGTAGAACAGGCAATTATGTGCAGTGAGGTCGCCGGGTTCGCACGGTTCGCCGTGGCGTTGTAGGTAATCTCGGGTCGCCACCAGCACCGAAGCGGTGTCGCACAGCTTCCACGCCACATGGGTTTCCGGCACCTGGAAGCCATGGCGCACCGCCAGGTCGTAGCCTTCGGCCGCCAGCGAACTTAAAGCGTCGGACACATCCAACTGAATGCGCACCTGCGGATAAAGCTGCAGAAACTCCGATAGATGCGGCACCAACTGCTGCCGGGCAAATGCCACCGGTGCGGTGAGGCGTACCAGGCCGCGAATCTCCCCGGCCGAGTCGCGCACCGAGGAGAAACTGCGAGCGATCTGTGCGTAGGCGCTGCGCACTTCCCGGGTCAACGACAGCCCTGCATCGGTCAGCCGCACACTGCGCGTGGTGCGGGTGACCAGCCGCGTACCAGTGGCTTTCTCCAAGTCTGAGATCCGTTGGCTGACCGCGGACTTACTCACGCCCAGTCGCGCCGCTGCGGCGGTGTAGGTGCCTTGTTCTTCCAGCACCGACAGCCAATGAATATGGGTCCAGAGCCCCTCGATCTCGGCTTTTTCCATGATTGTATTGTTCGCCAATGTGGACAATAAGTTCTGGATTTTGCTCTGGTTCGGAACAAATCGAAAGCCTATCGTGACTTCCATCGCAACCGACCTGGGATTCCACCGCCATGACGAGCACCATCGAGCACTACATCAACGACCAGCGCGTGAGCCGCGATGACCGTTATCAGGATGTCTTCAACCCGGCCACCGGCGAAAAGACCGGCCGTGTCGCCTTGGCCAGCCGGCAGACCGTGTCCGAAGCCGTCGCCGCTGCCCAGGCCGCCTTTGCTGGTTGGGCCGACACCCCGCCAATCCGCCGTGCCCGTGTGCTGTTCGAGTACCTGCACCTGCTGCGTGAGCGCAAGGATGACTTGGCTCGCATCATCGTCGCCGAGCATGGCAAGGTCTTTACCGATGCCCAGGGCGAAGTCGACCGTGGTATCGACATACTCGAATTCGCCTGCGGCATTCCCAACCTGCTCAAGGGCGAACACTCCGATCAGGTGTCCCGTGGCATGGACAACTGGACGATGCGCCAGCCCCTGGGCGTGGTGGCTGGCGTGACGCCCTTCAACTTCCCGGTGATGGTGCCGATGTGGATGTACCCGATTGCCATCGCGGCGGGCAACACCTTCATCCTCAAGCCGAGCCCAACCGACCCGAGCGCCTCGCTGTTCATGGCCGAGCTGCTGCGCGAAGCCGGCTTGCCCAAAGGTGTGTTCAACGTGGTGCAGGGCGATAAGGAATCCGTGGACGCGCTGATCGAACACCCGGACGTCAAGGCTGTAAGCTTTGTCGGCTCCACGCCGATTGCCCAATACATCTACGAAACTGGCGCCCGTCACGGCAAGCGCGTACAAGGCCTGGGCGGCGCGAAAAACCACATGGTGGTGATGCCCGACGCGGATATCGAAAAAACCGTCGACGCCCTGATGGGTGCCGCCTACGGCAGTGCCGGTGAACGTTGCATGGCGATCTCGGTGGCAGTGCTGGTGGGCGATGTGGGTGACAAAGTCATCGCCGCCTTGACCGAGCGGGCCAAGCAACTGCGCATCACCGATGGCCGCGATTTGAAGGCCGAGATGGGCCCGATTGTGTCGCGCGCCGCACTGGAGCGCATCAGCGGCTACATCGAGCAAGGTGTGCAAGCCGGGGCGCAATTGCTGCTCGACGGGCGTGACTATGTGCCCTCTGAAGCCGGCCTGGAAAACGGCTTCTGGCTGGGTGCCACGCTGTTCGACCATGTGACCCAAGAGATGAGCATCTACCGCGAAGAAATCTTCGGCCCGGTACTGGCCTGCGTGCGGGTGAATGACTTCGGCGCAGCGATCAAGTTGGTCAACGACCATGAGTTCGGCAACGGCGTCAGCTGTTTTACCAGAGACGGCAACATCGCCCGTGAATTTGCGCGCAGGATTGAAGTAGGCATGGTCGGCATCAACGTACCGATCCCGGTGCCGATGGCGTGGCACGGATTTGGTGGCTGGAAGAAGAGCCTGTTCGGCGACATGCACGCCTACGGCACTGAGGGTGTGCGCTTCTACACCAAGCAGAAGTCGATCATGCAACGCTGGTCGGAGAGTATCGAGCAGGGCGCGGAGTTTGCGATGCCGGTGTCCAAGTAATCCAAGGCTAGTAGTTCAAATGTGGGAGGGGGCTAGATCTTCCAGCAAGCCGCCTCCCTGTCTTATTTGATCGTGCTTAGCCCCTCAGAACACCGCCTTGACCTGCAAACCCAGCACCAGCGCATTGTCGATGTTCTCGCCTGAAAACGCTCCCGGCTCGATGATGTATTGCACATCCGGGCGCAAGGTCAGCCACGGCGTGGCCTGGTAGCCGTAGCTAAGCTCGATCAATTGCTCGGCATTGTTCAGGTTGGGATAGTCCGTCCCTGCGTTGACGGCGGCCAGTTCCTGCACATCGCGGCTGCGCGGGTTGGGCACGGCGCGTCCATACCCCAGGGCCAGGGTGTCTCGCGGCCTGCCTTCGAACGGTTTGTACAGCACCACCCCGGCGCCATACCACTTGCTGAACGGCGACGCCGCTTCGCTGGCTGCGGAGTATTGGCCGAAGGCGTGCAGCACGCGGCCGGCCGAGGACTCGGAAGCCCACACCGCCTGGTCGATCAGCAGGTAATGACCGCCGCGACCGTTGACCTCCTGGTTGCTGCCGATGCGTTTCACGTTGGAGCTGTCGTAGTAATAACCCAGCTTGTATTCACCCGGCAGGGGGCCGGCGTGCTTGTACACCAGCTCGATCGGCACCACGGTCCCGGTGGTGTGCTTCGGGTCCAGGCGCCAGGCGCGGCTGGAGTTGCCGTTGCTTTCCGGGTCCACATTGAACGCCGCGACGCGCAGTTGCCAGTTGGGTGAGAAGTCGTATTTCACCCGCGCACCCAGGCGTGCATTCGGGTAGTTGGTCCAGCCGCTGCCACCGGACATGTTCAGCGGGTGGCCGCAGAAACCGGCGTTCATGAAGTTGCACAAGATGCCGCTGTCCAGGCCACCGAGGTCATTACCCATGGCCATGTAGCCGAGCTTGACGTTGAGGGCCGGGGTGAACAGCGTGCGCTCGTAGCTCAGTTCGGTGAGGCGGGTGTAGAGGCCGCCGTAGTTTTCCTGGATTGGCAGGCGGTTGCCCACCAAATCCTCGGAGGCGCTGTTGCCGCGACGATCGTTGATGGTCAGCTGGATGCGGTCGCCGTTGGTGAAACCGTAGAGTTTGCCCAGGTCGAACTGCGCGCCGAGTTTGATGTTCTGCGAGTAGCGCGCCGAGCGGTGTTGGCCGCCGTCGGCGTTGTAGGCGGTCTCGCCGCTGTAGTCGCCGGTAAAGCGGATGCCTTGTTCGTCGAGTTCACGGCGCAGGCCGCCCCAGTCACCGGTCAGGGTGGTGTCGTCGGCTTGAACGGGCAGGGCGGCACCCAGGGCCAGGCCCAGCAACAGGCGCCCAAAGGAAATGTGAGAAGCGGGGATCATGCAGGCTCTTCCGTGCAAAATGGCGCGGTGCAGGGGCACCGCGCCAAGAAAGGGTTAAGGCAGGGCGTAGGCGATCACGTAGTCGCCACGGTCGGTGGACTGGCGCGCACCGCCGGCGGTGATGACCACGTACTGCTTGCCGGTTTTCGGTGACACGTAGGTCATTGGGCCGCCCTGGCTGCCGACGGGCAGGCGGGCTTTCCAGATCTCATCACCATTGCCGCTGTTGAAGGCACGCAGGTAGAAGTCCTGGGTGCCGGCAATGAAGATCAGGCCGCCTTGGGTCGACAGTGTACCGCCGAGGGTCGGCAGGCCGATCTTGATCGGCAGGTGCATGCGGATACCCAGTGGGCCGGTGTCTTCCACCGTACCCACCGGCACTTGCCACGCGACTTTCTGGGTCTTCATGTCGATCGCGGTCAGGGTGCCGAACGGCGGCGCCTGGCACGGAATACCGGCCACCGACAGGAAGCGGTTTTTGTTCACAGCGTACGGCGTGCCCTTGAGTGGTACGGCGCCCATGCCCGTGTTGAGTGCCTCGCCACCGGACGAGGCCTGGGCCTTGTTCTGCGACGGTATCATCTGGATCCACAAGCCCAGTCGCATGTCGTTGACGAAGATAAAGCCATGCACCGGGTCAGTGGAAATACTGCCCCAGTTCATGCCGCCCAGGGAGCCCGGAAAGCTCAGGGATTTATCGGTGCCCGGCGCGGTGTACAGGCCGTCGTAGCGCATGCCCTTGAAGTCGATGCGGCACAGCAGTTGGTCGTACGGCGTGGCGCCCCACATGTCCGACTCGGTCAAGGTCTGCGCGCCGATCTGCGGCATGCCCACCGATTTAGGTTGGGTCAGCGAGTAGGGTTCGTTGGGGATGTTGGCGGCCTTGACCGGTACTTCCTTGACGTCGGTCAACGGTTTGCCGGTGGCACGGTCGAGCACATAGATCTGCCCGGCCTTGGTGCCGATCACCACGGCAGGTACAGCCTTGTCGCCACCCGGTGGAGTGAAGTCGATCAGGCTGGGTTGCATCGGCAGGTCGAAGTCCCACAGGTCGTTGTGGACAGTCTGGTACACCCATTTTTCGGCGCCGGTGGAGGCATCCAGCGCCAGCACCGAGGCGCCGTACTTGTGGTTGAGCTGGGTACGTTCCACGCCATAGATATCGGTGGACGAGCTGCCCATCGGCAAGAAGACGGTGTTCATCAGCGGGTCATAGGACATCGGCGCCCAGCTGTTCGGCGTGCTGCGCACGTAGGTGCTGCCGTCTGCCGGAGCTTTCTTGTCCTCAGGGTTGCCCGGGTCGAAAGCCCAGCGCATTTGGCCGGTGATGACGTCGAAGCCACGGATCACACCGCCGGGCATGTCGGTCTGCACGTTATCCGCTACGCGGCCGCCGACCACCACGGTGGTGCCGGCCATTAACGGCGCCGAGGACAATTGGTAGTAGCTGTCCGGCACATCACCCAGGCCGGCTTTAAGATCCACCTGTCCGTGGGTGCCGAAGTCTTCACAGAATTTGCCGGTGTCGGCATCCACTGCGATCAGGCGCGCATCGATGGTGTTGGTCAGCAGGCGACGCTGGCATTGCGCACCGGCCGGCACGCTGGCCGCGAGGATCGGCGAACTGTTCGGCTGGCTCGGTTGGGCAATCGGCGCGGTGGCGTCGAAATAGGCCATGCCACGGCAGCGCTGCCATACCGCCGATTTGGCATTGACCTCGTTCTTCCACAGCTCTTTGCCGGTGTCGGCATCCAATGCGATCAGGTTGTTGTGTGGCGTGCAGATGAACACCTTGTTGCCGATCTGCAGGGGTGTCAGTTGGTCCTCGGCACCGTTGCCGTCGCTGATGGCCACGTCACCCGTGTGGTAGGTCCAGGCCACCTTGAGCTTGTTGACGGTATCGCGATTGATCTGGTCCAGCGCGGCAAAGCGGCTGCCGCCTTCGGTATTGCCGTAGTGTGCCCAGTCTTTTTGTGCGTCGGCGGCGGCGACCGGCGTGATGCCAGGGCCTTTACCGGTTGGCGCCACGCTTGGGTGGGCGACAAACATGTTGCCTGCCGCCACCGCCACGCCCACGGCCAGCACGGCAGCGATGCCATAGGCCCCACGTGCAGGCCGGCTCACCAGCAGCGGATACACCAACGCCACGGCCACGCCGATCACGGCGAACATGAATACCCGCGAGAACAGCGGCCAGAACACCAGGCCCACATCCGCAATCGCCCACAGGGCGGTGCCCACCAGGAACGTGGCGAACAACCAGGCGCCGGCGGGTTTGCGTCGGGCGATCAGCAGCCCGGCAACAGCCATCGCCACGCCGCCGATCAGGAAGTACCAGGAACCGCCCAGGCTGACCAGTTTGGCGCCGCCCACGGCCAGTGCCACGCCGAGCAGGGCGATGATGACGCCCAGGCCCAGCAGGAGAAATCTAGAGGCGCCAGCGGCGCACGATGCTCGTTTCATATCGATCAATGCTCGAAGGTGAGAGGCAAAGACGCGATTTTAGCAACATAAGTAACCAGTTAGTACATTGTGCGCGGTAATAGTCTTTTACCGTCTCGGCGATGATGCCCGGCTTCAGGCCCAGAGCATCATGCTGCATGGGTTGCAGATTTCTCTCGAGGGTTTCGCAGAGGGCATGGTCGACAGTGCCTTGATCCGTACGTGCGCCGTCGATGAAACGTTAGCTAATTCAGCGCTTAGAGCCGCTTATTCAATAAGTGCAAGGCTTGAGTGAGGAAAAATGTCACAAGAAGTATCTGGCTTGTAGGCGATCAGGACTTTGGAACAACTTTGGTAGTGATGACGTCTGGTCAGCCAATCGCTGTACATTGCGCCATCAGGCAAAGCGCCATTACCTGAAGTTCTACGACGTGATTTGTTTTGGGACCGGGTCACGGAACTTCGTGGCCGAGATCAGTGGAAGATTGTTGGTGATCAGGGCTCATTCATGCACGTCAGTTCGTTGAAGTTGGCCATCTGTCACACGGCGCAGGAGCTCGAACGCCATGTGGATTTTGAAAGTTTCATCCGGGCGCATTACACGGTGCAGTTGGGCCCCTATTCAAAACGGCCGTTTTTCTACAAGAGCGCACTCAAATACAGCCGTTTGATGGTGTCTTTTGCCTTGTTGAGTGAATACTTCTGCAAGCCGCTGCCATTATTGTCGGAGGTCAAAGCCTTTTGTGTGACGCGTGGCTATTGCTCGCGAAACAGCCTGGAGTCGATCTTTCTGCTGTTCCGCGCCCTGGGTTTCATGGACGTTGCGCCGCATCCGGAAGACAGCCGCTTCCGGGTGTATTCACCGTCGGAGGAAGCCTGCCGCGAAGTGCGTTTGATGTTGACGTCGATTACTCACTCATTGGCAGCGATGTTTCCTGATCGGGCCATCTTCCGACAACTGCACGCGTTGGATGATCAACAATTCCTGGCCACCTACTTCAAAGGTTTCGCCGTTATCCTGGCTGCCGACCTCACCGTCGATGTATTGCTGCCCGAGTGTTACTGGCTGGTCAAAAGAGATGCCGGGCATATGTTGATGCTCGCTATTTATAACGATGCCTTTGCGCCGGACAATCAACGGGCACGGTTTCGTTCATCTTCCTACCTGGCCTTGGCCAAGCAACTTTCAGTGTCGAAAACCCACGTTATCCGAGTGGTTCAGGAGGGCGTTGAAAAGGGCTACTTCAAAGTGCACTCCAAGACTCGGTTGGAAGTACTGCCGCGGTTTGCCAGCCTGGTGCGGCGGTTTATGGCTTTTTCATTTGCGGTAGGTGTGCATGCCGTTGAGATGGGAGCATAACGATGCCTGCTCACTTGAAGTTGCGGCCCCGGATGCGCCGGTTGCTCTCGCCGGCGGTCACCCAGGCTGAAGGGATAGGCATTGTGGCCTGGGCGGGTTTGCTGATGATTCATCCGGCCGTTGAGTTCGACATGGTCATGTTGATCCTCAGTGTCTGCCTGCTGGTGGTTTGCCGCCTTCATCACGTCACCGAGCATTTCCACCTATGGCGAGTGCTGGGGGTGGTTTACGTGGTGGTGTTGGCGGCCGGGTTTGCCTATGTCATCGGCTTTCATGACGAGTTGCGCATTTTTGTCTTGCCGTTGGCGGTCACACTGGTCATCAGCAGCGCCATCTTGTTTATCAGTGTCCAGGACTATCTGATCTGCGCCACGTTGGTATGGCTGATCCTGTGGCCGCCGATGCAGACGGATATCTATGCCGATGCGCACACCTACCTGTGGATGTTTTGCGTATCGTCGGTGTCCATCGGTTTTATCCTGAGCTTTTCCTACCTGAAGAACCTGCGCTCGGTGCTGCTGGTGGAAAGCGAGTTCCGCGTGATGGCAGAGACTGATTACCTGACCTCTATCCTCAACCGGCGCGCGTTCATGCAACGCTTCGACCACCTGCTCGCCGATGGCCAAAGCGGCTACTTCTTGATGTTGGATATCGACAGTTTCAAGACCAAGAATGACCTGTACGGCCACGATGTCGGCGACAAGATCCTGTGTGCGATGGCGGCCTGTCTGAAAAACGCCAAAGGCAGTCACAGCTTTGGCCGGATCGGCGGTGAAGAATTCGGCGTGTTGTGGTTGGGCGATGACGCGGCGCTCGCCTGCGACTTCGCCCTGGGCTTGTTGCAGGCGATCCGGCGTAGCGTCGCAGCACCCCACAGCTACACCTGCAGTGCAGGTATGGCGTCGTTTGTGGCGGGGGCCGACCTGTCGGCGGTGCTCAAGGAGGCCGATAAAAACCTCTACGCCGCCAAGCGCAATGGCAAGGATTGTGTGTATTTGGAGGACGAGCCGGTCGCCGCACCTTCCAGTGCGACGGTGCCGTGAACCTACTCAATCGGGTAGCGTTTGAACGCCGGATGCTGTTCCAGCTGCTCGGCGTGGCGTTGCAGGTTGGCAAACGCATCGGCCTGCACCACTGAGGACACAGTGAATTGGCTGAAAGACCAGGCCACTGCCGCTGTCAGCGAAGCCTGGGTGAGTGTGTCACCGCTGGTCTGGCCCAAGTGTGTGTCGAGCAGTTCAAAGGCGGCCAGCAGTTGCCCGCTGACGCGGTCGAGCCAGGGCGCGTGTTGCTTCTCGGTCGGGCGCAGGTTGTGCTCATACACGATCTGCACGCTTTTCTCACAGGCGGCCAGGGCCAGCCCGAGCAGTTGCAGGTCGCGGGCGCGGGCGGCGGGCGATGGGGGCAGCAACTTCTTGTCGGCCGGGGCCAGGGTTTCCAGGTAGTCCAGGATCAGGCTCGAATCCATCAACACCGTGCCATCGTCCAGCACTAGGGTGGGCGCTTTGACCACCGGGTTGATCTTGGAAAATTCGCTGTAGGAGCGGAACACCGAGAGCGGTTCATGGACGAAGTCCACCCCATAAAGGTCCAGGGAAATGGCCACGCGGCGTACGTAGGGCGAGTCCAGCATGCCGATCAGTTTCATGAAGCCTCCATTGCTCTCAGGGTATTAGGCTCAAGAGAGTAAGGGCTCCGGATCGGCGTGTGCAATGACCTCACGCAACTCCCGGTAGGCGTGTACCAACTGATCCAGGCTGAACGCCAGGTTGCGCCCACTGGGGTTGGGCAGTACCCACACCGAGGTGTTACCCAGTGACTGCGGTTGCAGCCCCCAAGCTATCTGCTTATGGCCGGACAGCGCGCTGTAGCCGGCCTTGCCGAGAAAGGCCAGATAGCGCGGCCGACAGGCGCGGATTTTGTGTTCGAACGCCGCCGCCGCATCCAGGAACTCATGCCGCGCCAGCTCACCCGCACTCGCCGTCGGCCGCTCCACCAGCGTGGTCAGGCCGCAGCGGTACTGCAACAACGTGGGGCCGTCTTCGGGGCGAATCTCATGGGGCGTGAACCCTGCCAAGTGCAGCGTGCGCCAGAAGCGGTTGCTGCGGTTGGCAAAGTGCTGGCCGAGGGCGGCGGAGCCTTTGCCGGGGTTGATGCCGCAGAACACCACGGCCAGTTGCTCGGCGAGGATGTCCTCAAGGTGATCGTTCATGCCGGACCCACCTGTAAATGGGCCAGCAGCCACGCGGTGAAACGGCGCGCCATAGGGTCGTTCTCACTGTCTCGATGGGTCAACAGCGCCCAACTGGGCCCGCGAATAGTGGCCTCGACCAGAGGCGATAGCAATCCGTCCGCCTGGGCCTGGTGACTGAGCAATTGGCTGACCAGACCCATGCCCAACCCGGCGCACACCGCATCCAGCAACAGGCCAGGGTCGGAAAAATTCAGCCCCTGACCCTGCTGGCCCACATCGATCCCGGCTTCGACCGCCCAATGGCTCCAGTCCATTTCCCGTTCGCCATGCAAGGTGGTGCGCTGGTCGATGGGCTGCTGCAACACCTTGGGATGACATGCCGGAAACAGCCGGTCGGCATGCAACACCTTGAAGCTGCATTCGGCCTGGGAGCTGATGTCGTCGCGCACCGCCAGGTCGATGGTCTGGCTGGCCATGTCGGGTACTTCGTCAGTGCTGAAGATCCACAGGTCGACTTCCGGGTGCTGTTGGCGGAAATCCGCAAGCCGGGGCAGTAGCCAATGGCGGGCAAAGGTCGGCGTGGTGTTGAGTACCAGTTGATTGGGCTTGCGGTACTGCCCCAGTCGACGCACGCCCACCGCCAATTGCTGCAACAGCGCCTGGGTGGTGCTGAGGAAGTCATGACCAGCGTCGGTGAGGCTCACGCTGCGCCCGCTGCGAAAGAACAGCGGCTGCTCCAGGTACGCCTCCAGGCTGCGGATCTGTTGGCTGATCGCTGATTGGGTCAGGTGCAGTTCTTCGGCGGCCTTGTGGAAGCTGCCCAGCCGGGCGGCGGCTTCAAAGCCGCGCAGGGTACCGAGGGGCGGCCAGTGATTAAGCATGCTGATAAGCTCCTCTAATCAGTTTTCTACAAAATCCATCGTTTGTTTGGCGTTTTAAGCCACCGTAGCATGCATGCCAAGACTCCGTGGGCAGTTTTCACTGAACACAATGACTTAACTCAAAGGTACTTGTCATGCAGCGTAATGAACATTCAAGCAATGGTTGGTGGATGCCCGCGGAGTGGACTCGACATGCGGCGACCTGGATGGTCTGGCCCCACAACCAGGCATTGTGGGAGACCACTTGGGGCGTGACCTTGCCCCAGGTGCAGCAGGATTTCGCCCGGGTGGCCAATGCCATCGCACGCTTCGAACCGGTGAAGATGATCGTCGATCCGTCGGCCCTGGCCAGTGCACGGGCGCTGTGTGGGCCACGGGTCGAGCTGATCGAGCAGGCCGTCAACGACAGCTGGTGCCGCGATTCCGGCCCGACTTTCATCTGCCACCCGCAACAGGGGCTGGCCGGGGTGAGCTGGCGTTTCAACGCCTGGGGCGGAAAATCGGCCCATGACCTGGATGAAAGCCTGGCGCGGCGTGTGCTCAATCACCTCGAGCTGGAGTGTTTCGGCACGCCGTTGAGCAACGAAGGTGGCGCGATTCACGTGGACGGCGAGGGCACCTTGATCACCACCGAATCGGTGTTGCTCAACCCCAACCGTAACCCCGGCATGACCAAGGCTGATATCGAGGACATCTTCACGCGCCTGTTGGGTATCAAGAAAACCATCTGGCTGCCCGGCGACCCGGATTACGTCACCGGTGACATGACCGACGGCCATGTCGATGGTGTGTGCGCCTTCGCGCGCCCCGGCGTGCTGTTGGTGGATGCGACCCGCGACCAAGGCTCGGTGTATGCCGAAGTCGTACGCGAAAACCGTCGCGCCCTCGAATTGACCACCGACGCGAAGGGACGTCGCTTTGAAATGCTTGAATTGTATGAAGCCAGCGATGCGGTCGACACCGAGGCTGAGGTGTTCTGCGCCTCCTACACCAACTTCTATATCGCCAATGGCGCAATCATCATGCCGGCCTATGGTATCGCCGCCGACCAGGTCGCCGCCGAGGTATTGGCCCAGGCGTTTCCTGGACGGGAAATCGTACCGGTGCAGATCAACCATCTGGCCCATGGCGGCGGCGGGGTGCATTGCATCACCCAGCAACAACCAGAAGGAGTCGTGCTATGAGCCTGCTGACGATTGCCACCACGCAGATGCCATGCACCTGGGACTTGCCCGGCAACCTCGATCGCGCCGAGCAACTTGTGCGTGAAGCGGCGGCACAGGGCGCCCAAGTCATCCTGCTGCAAGAGTTGTTCGCCACCCCATATTTTTGCATCGAGCAGCAGCACAAGCACCTGGCACTGGCCGAGGAATATCAACACAGCCCTGTGCTCAAACGCTTCGCCGCCCTGGCCAAGGAGTTGGGTGTGGTGTTGCCATTGAGCTGGTTCGAAAAAGCCGGCAATGCCTTCTTCAACTCCCTGAGCGTGGCCGATGCCGACGGACAGTTGTTGGGTGTGTACCGCAAAACCCATATACCCAATGCCATTGGCTACCAGGAGAAAGAGTATTTCAGCCCCGGCGACACCGGTTTTCGCGTGTGGGACACGGCGTTCGGACGCCTGGGTATCGGCATCTGCTGGGACCAGTGGTTCCCCGAGACCGCCCGCTGCCTGGCTTTGCAGGGCGCCGAAGTGCTGCTGTTTCCCACCGCCATCGGTTCGGAGCCGGGCTGCGCTACCCTCGATTCCCGTGATCACTGGCAGATGACCATGCGCGGCCATGCCGCAGCGAACATCCTGCCGGTGGTGGCGGCCAACCGGGTCGGGCGCGAGGTGGCGACCAGCGATGCCGAACTGCAAATGGACTTTTACGGTTCATCGTTTATTTGCGACCACAAAGGCAAGCTGTTGGCCGAGGCTGACCGCGACTCCACTGGCGTATGGGTACACAGCCTGGACCTGTCGGCAATGCGCGAAGAGCGCCTGACATGGGGCATCTTCCGTGATCGCCGTCCGGACATGTACGGCGCGCTGCTGACGCTGGACGGTCGCCCATCATGAAACGACTCCTGATCTGCACCCTGGTGCTCAGTGCCACCTGCGCCTCGGCCGATGATAAAACCCTCAAGCTGTACAACTGGGCGGATTACTTCGCGGCTGACACCCTGTCCAGATTCAGCGCCGAAACCGGTATCCAGGTGATCTATGACGTAATGGACGGCAGCGAAACCCTGGAAGCCAAGTTGATGGCGGGCGGCAGTGGCTACGACCTGATCTTTCCCGGCGACACCGTGGCCGAGCGCCTGATGCGCGCCGGTAGCCTGCAGCCGTTGGACCCCGCCAAGCTCACCGCGCTGAACGATATCGAACCGGGCCTGCAGCAACTGCGCAGCCATTACGTCAACTCGAACAAAGCCACGGTGCCCTACACCTGGGGCACCATCGGTTTGACCTACAACACCCAGAAGATCGAGCAGCGGTTGCCGAATGCGCCGGTCAACAGCCTGGATTTGCTGTTCAAACCGGAGAATGCCGCCAAGTTTGCCGATTGCGGTATCTCGCTGATCGACTCACCGGACGAAGTGCTGGCCGTGGTGCTCAACTACCTGGGGCGCGACCCGCGCAGCGCCAAGCGCGAAGACCTGGCCGCCGCCAGCGAGCTGTTGCTCAAGCTGCGGCCATACATCCGCAAGTTCCAGTCGCAGCCGGTGACCGACCTGGTCAACGGCGACCTGTGCCTGTCCCTCGGCTACAGCGGCGATATGACCCAGGCCCAGCGCGCCGCCGATGCGGCGGGCAAGCGGGTGACCTTCGGGTACCACATCCCGCGCGAGGGCACGACGGTGTGGATGGACACCATGGCCATTCCCGTCGACGCGCAGCACCCGGAATATGCCTACGCGTTCATCAATTTCGTGATGCGCCCCGAGAACATGGCCGCCATCAGCAACTTCACCGGTTACCCCACGGCCAACGCCAAGGCCCGCCCGTCGGTGGAGGCGCTCATGCGCGATAACCCCGATATATACCCGGAGGCGACAACCTTTGAGCGGCTGATTGCCGGCAAGGACATCCCCCAGGCCGATATGCGCGCACGGATGCGTGTATGGACTAAATTCAAAACAACACCCTTGTAGTGAGCGGGCTTGCCCCGCGCTGGGCTGCGTAGCGGCCCCAACAAGGACACCACAGTATTTCAGAAAGACCGAGGTGCCTGGTTTTAGGGCGGCTGCGCCCCCCAGCGCGGGGCAAGCCCTAATGCCAGTCAGTTAAGCGGTGGGGTATCAAGCGCAGCATCTGTAGTGAGCGGGCTTGCCCCGCGCTGGGCTGCGTAGCGGCCCCAACAAGGACACCACAGTGTTTCAGAAAGACCGAGG
>NZ_JBOICG010000619.1:0-9986 GCF_050739995.1 Pseudomonas sp.
GTTGGGTGGGCTGTTTGCGATGGGGGTGTGTCAGTGACGGGTGAAGTGGCTGGTAGATCGCTATCGCAGGCAAGCCAGCTCCCACATTTGATGGCGTACGGCACATGCAATCCGGTCGGCTTTAAGGCCGCCGCGCTTTGGCTTTTGATCTGGAATCGCCCCGTCAAACACGCTGGCCGAACGCAGGCTTTGGAGCGTGGGTAACCCGGCAGGACGCCGGGTTAGCCGCACTGGGCCAGGGATGGCCCATTGCGGCGGCCCACGCTCCAAAGCCGGAGTGAGGGCACACCGAGCCTGGGCGAGGTGCCGAGTGTTGGGGCGAAGGCCTTTTGGTTACTTTTGGGCCTTTCCAAAAGTGACCCGCTGTAAGAGCGGAACCAATAGCAGCCGTTACCGCAGCAATGGATATGTACACAACACAGCACAGCACAGCACAACAAAACGCCATCACACCCACCCCAACCAGTGCCAGTAAGTGGCAGCAAACACCAACATCAACCCATACCCCACCACCGTCACCAAAACCCCCACCTTGGCAAACTGCCGCGCCGTAAACGTCCCCGTCCCCAAACACACCATGTTCTGCGGCGCATTGATCGGCAGGATAAACCCGTAGCTCATCACAAACCCCAGCAACATCGTCATCCCCAATCGACTGAACTCCCCAGGCAACGTCTGCAACACCGCAATCAGGATCGGCAGCAAAGCCGAGGTCAACGCCGTGGCGCTGGCAAACCCCAAGTGGATCAAAATCAGGAACGCCCCAAGAATCGCAAACACACCCAATGGCCCAACCTGATCCAACCCAGTGTGCGCCACCACCTGCGACCCCAGCCATTGCCCGGCCTGGGTAGTCAGCAGCGCCGTGCCCAGGCTGATGCCCACGCCGAAGACAATCACCGTGCCCCACGGAATACGCGACTGCACATCCTTCCAGGTCATCACGCCGAGCCCCGGCAACAGCAGGAACACCAACCCCGCGTAAGTAGTGGAGGTAGTGTCGAAACTGTGCAAGCGCCCTTCCGTGGCCCAGGCCAACAGCAACGCTACCGAGACCGCCAGCAGGCGCTTTTGCGGCCCGGTCATGGGGCCGATGTCCGCCAGCGATTGCTCCACTGCTTCCTTGCCGCCCGGAATACTGTCGGTTTCCGGCGGCAACAATTTGAGCACCAGGAACAACAGCACCGCCGACATGATCAGCGCCCACGGCGCGCCGGCAATCAGCCAGTCGATCCACGACACGCGCTGGCCGAGCATCTTGTCCATGAAGCCAACCGTCAGCAGGTTCTGCGCAGCGGCGGTCTGGATGCCGACGTTCCAGATGCTGGTACCCTGGGCGACCACAATCATGATGCCGGCCGCGATGTTGGAGCGTTTGTCGACGCCAAACGCCGCGATCACGCCCATCATGATCGGCACCACACAGGCACTGCGTGCGGTGGCGCTGGGCACTACCAGGCTGAGCAGGATCGTCACGGCAATCGCGCCAAGCAGAATGCGCCGGGTGCTGGTGCCGACCCGGCTGAGGGTGACCAGGGCGATGCGCCGGTCCAGTCCGGTGTGGGTCATCGCCGCCGCGATAAACAGCGCTCCCGCCACCAGTGCCAGTGCCGGGTTGGAAAACCCGGTCAGTGCCATGCTGATGGCCGGGCTGGTACCGATCAGGTGGGTGGGATCTTGCAGCGACGGCGCGGTGCCGAGCAGAAAGGCCATCAGCGAGGTGATCATGATCGCGCTGGCTTCATACGACACCGCTTCAGTGATCCACACCACCACGGCGAAGGCGAGGATCGCCAGCATTCGGTGCCCAGCTGCCGGCAAGTCGGCGGGCAGCGGTAGCAGCAACACCCCGACCATCACCAGCACAGCGAATACCAGGCCCAGGGGCAACTTGAATGCAGCAGCGGTTGTTGCAGGGGCGTTCATGGCGGGCTCCATCAGCCTTCAAATCAGGCGCAGAGCATGGCGCAAACTGCCGCAGGTGGTGTTGACGGGTATCAAGCCCTCAAAGGATGGCCTTGAACAACATGCCGACTGCGACCAACACGCACAGCGTGGCAAAACCGACCTGAAGCGTTCGCGCGCGAATCACCGAACACAAGCGGCGCCCTACCAGCATGCCGACGATGCTCGCACCGATAAACACCCAGCCCATGGGTTCGATGCTGACACCGGCATGCATCGCCCCCGCTACACCAATCAGCGAGATCAGGCTGATCACCATCAACGAGGTAGCGACGATGCCGCGCATCTGCACATCGGTCAGTTGCTTGAACGCCGGCACGATCAGAAAGCCGCCGCCCACGCCAAGCAGGCCTGACACGGCGCCGGTCACGGCTCCCAGCGCAGCCAGGGTGGCGCTGCATTTGGCGGTCCAGGCCAGGCGCCCGGTCTGTTGATTGAGCATGCAGTTCTTCTGGCCCCAGGACGCGGCGCCATGGTCGCTGGGCCCGGGCTCGACCTTTTCGCGCTGCAACATGCGCCAGGCCACCAGCACCATCAGTGCACTGAACAGGCCCATCAGCAGGTTTTCCGGTAACTGATGGGCAAAGAACACGCCCAAGGGTGAGAACAACGCACCGAGCAAGGCGATCAACAGTGCGGCGCGATAACGCACCAGTCCATGGCGCAGACCATCGATCGCACCCACCGCCGCCGCCGCGCCCACGGCGAACAACGATACCGGCGCCGCCTGAGTCATGCTCAAGCCCAGCCCCAGCACCAACGCCGGCACCCCAAGGATGCCGCCACCGGCGCCGGTAAGGCCCATGACCAGGCCCATCAACACACCCAACACACTCGCCAGCAGCATTCAGTCCACCTTGCTCAGGCGGGTCAGCCACTCACGACCTTTGAGCATGCCGTTCCAGTAGAACCACGGCAGCAACGTCGCCTTGAGGAACCACATCGAACGCCGCGCCTGGGTCGGGTCGAGGGGAAAGGTCGGCAGCAGCTTGCCGCCGTAGCCGAACTCGGCCAGCACCACCTTGCCTTTCTCTACCGTCAGCGGGCAGGAACCATAGCCGTCGTACTTGAGCGGCAGCGGCACCTGTTTGCGCAGGGCCAGCAGGTTTTCGGCGACCACCACGATCTGCTTGCGCACGGCCGCAGCGGTCTTGGCGTTGGTGGTGGAGCACACGTCGCCCAGGCCGAAGACATGCGGGTAACGCACGTGTTGCAGGCTTTGGGGATTGACCTCGCACCAACCGGCTGCATCGGCCAGCGCGCTTTGGTGGATAAAGCCTGGGGAAACTTGCGGTGGGACTACGTGCAGCACATCAAAGGATTTTTCTTCGACCTTGACGTTGCCCTCGGCGTCCTTCACTTCGAACCAGGCTTTGCGCGCCGGGCCGTCGACCTTGATCAGGTTGGAATTGAACGCCAGCCGCGCCTGGTACTTCTCGATGTATTTCATCAGCGGCGGCACAAAGGTCGCCACGCCAAACAACGCGGCACCGGCCAGGTTGAATTCGACGTCGATGTTTTTCAGATGGCCTTGCTTGAGCCAGTGATCACAGGACAGGTACATGGCCTTTTGCGGCGCGCCGGCACATTTGATCGGCATGGCCGGCTGGGTGAAGATCGCCTTGCCGTCCTTGAGTTGCTGCACCAATTGCCACGTGTAAGTGGCGTGTTCGTAGCTGTAGTTGGACGTGACACCGTTGTGGCCGAGAGTGTCTTGCAGGCCGTCGATTTTCTCCCAGGCCAGGCGCAGGCCGGGACAGACGATCAGGTTGTTCCAGGTCACACGCTGGCCGTTGTCGAGTACCAGGGTCTGCTCATCGGGCAGTAATTCAGTGACGCAGGCCTGTACCCAGGTGACGCCATTGGGCAGCACATCGGCTAAACGGCGACGGGTCTTTTTCACGTCGTAGGCACCGCCGCCGACCAGTGTCCAGGCCGGTTGGTAACAGTGGTATTCGCTCGGTTCGATCAGGGTGATATTCAACTGCGGGTCGCGCTTGAGCAGACTGGCCAGCAGGCCAATGCCTGCCGAGCCGCCGCCGATGACTACGATATCGCCACTGATGGTCGGTCCCCAGTGTTGGTCATTCATGGTCAATCGCCTTTCTTATGGTCAATGCACACAAGGGTCGTTGCCGTACGGCGTCACGCCCAGCTTTTCATGACCGCGCCGCAGTACAAGCCGGACAAGGTCTTCATCACTTGAATCACTTCGTGGCTGGCCAGGCCGTAGAAAATGTATTTGCCTTCCCGACGAGTAGCGACCAGCCCTTCGTCACGCAGGATGCCCAACTGTTGCGACAAGGTGGGCTGGCGTACGCCGGTCATGGTTTCCAGTTCGCCGACGTTGCGCTCGCCCTGGGTCAACTGGCACAGGATCAACAAACGGTCCTCGTTGGCCAGGGCCTTGAGCAAGGAACACGCCTTGGACGCCGAGGCCCGCAACTGGGCGACTTCGCCTTCACTTAGAGTAGATTCCATTTGCTTCGGGTCCTTTGTGTCACTTAAGCTCAAAACATTATGTGTAAACGTAAACTGATTGTAACCACTTTTTTCGCCACTGGGGACAGCCGCCATGCCAGCGTTGATTCAAGCCTTTCTGGACGAGGCATCGTCGACCTACACCTACGTCATCTATGAAACCGACGGCGGCCCGTGCGCCATCGTCGACTCGGTACTCAACTACGACCCGGCTTCCGGGCGTACCGATACCACCCAGGCCGACAAGGTGATCGGGTTTGTGCGTGAGCACGACTTGCAGGTGCAGTGGTTGCTTGAAACCCACGCGCACGCCGATCACCTGTCCGCTGCGCCCTACTTGCGGCGCACCTTGGGCGGCAAGATCGCCATTGGCCAATCCATCAGCAAGGTGCAGGGTGTATTCAAGAACCTGTTCAACCTGGAGCCGGAATTTCGCGTGGACGGCTCGCAGTTCGATCACCTGTTCGCGCCGGATGAGATCTTTCATATCGGCAACTTGAAGGCCCAGGCGTTGCATGTACCCGGGCATACCCCGGCAGATATGGCGTACTTGATCGACGATCGCTTGATTCTGGTGGGCGACACGCTGTTCATGCCGGATGTCGGCACGGCCCGTTGCGACTTCCCCGGTGGCGATGCGCGGCAGCTGTATGCGTCGATGCGCAAGCTGCTGGCCTTTCCGTTGGAAACCGAACTGTACGTGTGCCATGACTACCCGCCTGAAGGACGCGAGGCGAAATGCCTGACGACCGTGGCGGAGCAACGGACGGCGAATATTCATGTGCATGACGGCGTGGATGAGACGGCGTTCGTGGAGATGCGCACCAAACGTGACGCTGGCCTGGGAATGCCGACGCTATTGTTGCCGGCAATCCAGGTGAATGTGCGAGCGGGGAATATGCCGCCGCCGGAGGACAATGGCGTGGTTTACCTGAAGATCCCTCTCAACCAACTCTGAAATGCTGAACCCTGTGGGAGCAGGCAAGCCAGCTCCCACATTTGGAGGGTGTTGAATCAAGTGCCCAGGTTGATGCCGTTGGCCGGTAGCGGCAATGCGGTTTTGTAGCGCACTTGCTTCAGCGCAAAGCTCGACCGGATGTTCGCCACACCCGGTACCTTGGTCAGAAAATCCATCATGAAGCGCTCCAGCGACTGAATCGTCGGCACCAGCACCCTGATCAGGTAGTCCGGGTCACCGGCCATCAGGTAACACTCCATCACTTCCGGTCGGTCCGAAATCGCCCCTTCGAATTGCTGCAAGGCCAACTCGTTCTGCTTTTCCAGGCTCACATGGATGAACACGTTGACGTGCAGCCCCAGTAGGTCGGCGTCCAACAACGTGACCTGGTCACGAATCAGGCCCAATTCCTCCATCGCCTTCACCCGGTTGAAACACGGCGTGGGCGACAGGTTCACCGAACGCGCCAGGTCGGCGTTGGTGATGCGGGCGTTCTCCTGCAAGGCGTTGAGAATGCCGATATCGGTACGGTCCAGTTTGCGCATGAGACAAAATCACCTGTTTTTTATGTTTATGCAGTTTTTTTATCCGCAAATGATCTCAGGCGCAATGAAACAGAGATAAATATTCTTCTACGCCACGCCTATGATTGTTGTAGGACAAGATTTCTCCTACCCGGAGACTGACTGTCAGCTAGCGCGCCCACTACAAGAAATTCACAAGATAGAGCGTAGAAAGCCATGACCCAGCAGTACGAACCGCTGCGCCTGCACGTTCCCGAACCCTCGGGCCGCCCAGGCTGCAAGACCGACTTTACCTACCTGCGCCTGAACGACGCGGGCCTGGTGCGCAAACCCGCCATCGACGTAGAACCCGCCGACACCGCCGACCTGGCCAAGGGCCTGATCCGTGTGCTCGACGACCAGGGCCAGGCCCTGGGTCCATGGGCCGAAGGTGTCTCGGTAGAGATCATGCGTAAAGGCATGCGCGCCATGCTCAAGACGCGGATCTTCGACAACCGCATGGTGGTCGCCCAGCGTCAGAAAAAAATGTCGTTCTATATGCAAAGCCTTGGCGAAGAAGCCATCGGCAGCGCCCAGGCCCTGGCCTTGAACATCGACGACATGTGCTTCCCCACCTACCGCCAGCAAAGCATCCTGATGGCCCGCGAAGTGCCGCTGGTGGACCTGATCTGCCAACTGCTGTCCAACGAGCGTGATCCGCTCAAAGGCCGTCAGTTGCCGATCATGTATTCGGTAAAAGACGCCGGGTTCTTCACCATCTCCGGTAACCTCGCGACCCAATTCGTACAAGGCGTGGGCTGGGGCATGGCCTCGGCGATCAAGGGCGATACCAAGATCGCCTCAGCCTGGATCGGTGACGGCGCCACCGCCGAATCCGACTTCCACACCGCCCTCACCTTCGCTCACGTGTACCGCGCCCCGGTGATCCTCAACGTGGTCAACAACCAATGGGCCATCTCCACTTTCCAAGCCATTGCCGGTGGTGAAGCCACCACCTTCGCCGGACGCGGCGTCGGTTGCGGCATCGCCTCCCTGCGCGTGGACGGCAACGACTTTATCGCGGTGTACGCCGCCTCCGCCTGGGCCGCCGAACGGGCGCGTCGCAACCTGGGGCCAACCCTGATCGAATGGGTCACCTACCGCGCCGGCCCGCACTCGACCTCCGATGATCCGTCGAAGTACCGCCCAGCCGATGACTGGAGCCACTTCCCCCTGGGCGACCCGATTGCCCGCCTCAAGCAGCACCTGATCCAGATTGGCCAGTGGTCCGAAGAGGAGCACGCGGCGGTCAGTGCCGAACTTGAAGTCGAAGTCATCGCCGCGCAAAAACAAGCCGAACAGTACGGCACCCTCGCCGGCGGCCAGATTCCAAGCGCCGCGACCATGTTCGAAGACGTCTACAAAGAGATGCCGGAGCACTTGAAGCGCCAGCGTCAAGAGTTGGGGATCTGACATGAACGATCACAACAACAGCATCGAATTGGAAACTGCCATGACCACCACCACCATGACCATGATCCAGGCCCTGCGCTCGGCCATGGATGTGATGCTCGAACGTGACGACAACGTGGTGGTGTTCGGCCAGGACGTCGGTTACTTCGGCGGTGTGTTCCGTTGCACCGAAGGCTTGCAGACCAAATACGGCAGCTCCCGCGTGTTTGATGCACCGATCTCCGAGAGCGGCATTATTGGCGTGGCGGTGGGCATGGGTGCCTACGGCCTGCGTCCAGTCGCCGAGATCCAGTTCGCCGACTACGTCTACCCTGCCACTGACCAGATCATCTCCGAAGCCGCCCGCCTGCGTTATCGCTCGGCCGGCCAGTTCACCGCACCACTGACCATGCGCATGCCCTGCGGCGGTGGCATCTACGGCGGCCAGACCCACAGCCAGAGTATCGAAGCGGTGTTCACCCAGGTCTGCGGCCTGCGCACGGTGATGCCGTCGAACCCGTATGACGCCAAGGGCCTGCTGATCGCCTCCATCGAAAACGATGACCCGGTGATCTTCCTGGAGCCCAAGCGCCTCTACAACGGCCCGTTCGATGGGCATCACGACCGCCCGGTTACACCGTGGTCGAAACACCCGCAAGCCCAAGTGCCGGACGGCTACTACACCGTGCCACTGGACGTGGCCGCCATCGTGCGTCCAGGTTCGGCCGTGACGGTGCTGACCTACGGCACCACGGTTTACGTGTCCCAAGTCGCCGCCGAGGAAACCGGCATCGACGCCGAGGTCATCGACCTGCGCAGCCTGTGGCCGCTGGACCTGGAAACCATCGTCAAGTCGGTGAAAAAGACCGGCCGTTGCGTGGTGGTGCATGAAGCCACCCGTACCTGCGGTTTTGGTGCCGAGTTGGTATCGCTGGTGCAAGAACATTGCTTCCACCACCTGGAAGCGCCCATCGAACGCGTCACGGGTTGGGACACTCCCTACCCGCACGCGCAAGAGTGGGCGTATTTCCCAGGGCCGTCCCGAGTGGGCGCGGCATTGAAACGGGTTATGGAGGTCTGAATGGGCACGCACGTTATCAAGATGCCGGACATCGGCGAAGGCATCGCGGAAGTTGAACTGTCGGTGTGGCATGTGAAAGTCGGCGACCTGGTGGTAGAAGACCAGGTGCTGGCAGATGTAATGACCGACAAGGCGATGGTGGATATTCCCTCGCCGGTGCACGGCAAGGTGATTTCCCTCGGCGGTGAGCCGGGTGAGGTCATGGCCGTGGGCAGTATTTTGATCAGTATTGAAGTGGAAGGCGCCGGCAACGCCAAGGACGCGCCGGCAGTGGCGGAGCCTGTAAAAGCAGCACCAGCTCCGGTCGTTGAAGCCAAGCCGGCTCCAGCGACCGACGTCAAACCGCTCGCCAAACCTGCAGCAGCACCCGTTGCCCGCGACGCAGGCGAGCGCCCGCTGGCTTCCCCGGCCGTGCGCAAACATGCACTGGATGCCGGTATTCAGCTGCGACTGGTCCAGGGCTCCGGCCCGGCCGGGCGTATCTTGCACGAGGACCTCGACGCCTACCTGCACCAAGGCGCGGCCAAGCCTTCGACAGCGGCCAACCCCTACGCCGAACGCAACGACGAAGAACAGATCCCGGTGATCGGCATGCGCCGCAAGATCGCCCAGCGCATGCAGGACGCCACCCGGCGCGCCGCGCATTTCAGCTACGTGGAAGAAATCGACGTCACCGCCCTCGACGAATTGCGTGTGCACCTCAATGAGAAACACGGCGCCACTCGCGGCAAGCTGACCCTGCTGCCGTTCATCGTGCGCGCCATGGTGGTGGCACTGCGTGACTTCCCGCAGATCAACGCACGTTACGACGACGAAGCCCAGGTCATCACCCGCCTCGGCGCTGTGCATGTAGGCGTTGCCACCCAGAGCGATGTCGGCCTGATGGTGCCGGTGGTACGCCATGCCGAAGCCCGCAGCCTGTGGGGCAATGCCGAAGAAATCGCGCGTTTGGCCAACGCAGCCCGCAATGGCAAGGCCAGCCGCGATGAACTGTCGGGCTCGACGATTACCTTGACCAGCCTCGGCGCCTTGGGCGGCATCGTCAGCACGCCGGTGCTGAACCTGCCGGAAGTGGCGATTGTCGGCGTCAACCGTATCGTGGAGCGGCCGATGGTGATCAAGGGCCAGATCGTGGTACGCAAGATGATGAACCTCTCCAGTTCCTTCGATCACCGCGTGGTCGATGGCATGGACGCGGCGCAATTCATCCAGGCCATTCGCGGCCTGCTCGAACAACCCGCCAGCTTGTTCCTGGAGTAAGGGCATGACTCAGATATTGAACACCACGTTGCTGATTATCGGCGGCGGCCCCGGCGGTTATGTGGCGGCCATCCGCGCCGGCCAGTTGGGCATCCCGACCATCCTGGTGGAAGGCCAGGCGCTGGGCGGCACTTGCCTGAATATTGGCTGCATCCCATCCAAAGCCTTGATCCATGTGGCCGAGCAGTTCCAGCAAACTGTGCACCACAGCCAGGGTTCACAGCTGGGTATCGAAGTGGATGTGCCGACCCTGGACATCCGCAAAAGCGTGGAATGGAAAGACGGC
>NZ_JBOICG010000620.1:0-3216 GCF_050739995.1 Pseudomonas sp.
CGGGGGTGATCTTGTCGCAGTTGGAGATGCACACGATGGCGTCGGCGCAGTGGGCGTTGACCATGTACTCCACGGAGTCGGCGATGATTTCGCGGCTCGGCAGGGAGTACAGCATGCCGTCATGGCCCATGGCGATGCCGTCATCCACGGCGATGGTGTTGAATTCTTTGGCGACACCGCCAGCGCGTTCGATCTCGCGGGCGACCAGTTGGCCCAGGTCCTTGAGGTGGACGTGGCCGGGTACGAACTGGGTGAATGAGTTGGCAATCGCGATGATCGGCTTCTTGAAGTCGTCATCTTTCATCCCCGTGGCACGCCACAGTGCGCGGGCGCCGGCCATGTTGCGGCCGTGGGTGGATGTTTTCGAGCGGTAATCTGGCATGGAGCACTCCGGGCGGCTAATCAGGAATCAAAAGGGAGTGAGCTTCTATTGACGTCTGGAACACTCAGAAATGGCCGTGTGTCCGGAAGTTGCCACTCGCGTCGCGGGATCGCCGCTTGCTTGGGCCTCGAGCTCATAAACCCGCCGGGGGATGACTGGCGATGAATAGGCTCGATTCTACACCGTCTTCCTGTAGGTGCGTCATCGATTGATCCTGGCATTCGTCAGCCAGCCCCACAGGCTGAAAACAATGAAGCTGACAGCGATGGTCATCAGCAAATGGGTTCCGGTTTGCGCAAGCGCTGCGCTGCTGATGGCGGCTGTGAGGAACATGATGCTGTTGCCTGCCGATGCCGCCGTGCCTGCGCTGCTTGAAAACAGCAACATCGCCGCAGAAATGGCGGCCGGGCGCACCAGGGTAACGGCCAGCGCGCTGACCAGCATCGGGATCAGCAGGGTCACCGTAGTGATGGCCTCAAAGCTGACAATCAGCGTTAGTGACACACCGGCGACGAGTAGCAACCCGAGGCCGATATTGATCTGCCGAGACAGCGAGATGCGTTTTTGCAGGTGCGAGGCCGCAACGCCACCGAGCAGGTAGGCCACGCCGTACACCATCAGCACCAGCGCGTACTGGTATTCGGAGAGTTTCAGCGCATCCATGAAAATCAGCGGCGTCACGCTGATCAGCGCGAAGTAGCAGGCGAACACCAGCGCGGCGATCCACCAGTAACGCAGGAAGTCGCGATTGCGTGCGACCGCTTTGAGTGTGCCGAGGATGGACACCGGCTCGCGGTGCGGGCTGGCGGACTTCGACGGCAGGATGCAGAACGCGTGGATCAACATGCCCAATGCCATCAGGGCAAAGCCGTAGAAGCTGCCTTGCCAGTTGAAAGTGGTTTGTAGCCAGGAGCCGATCAACGGTGACAGCGCGACAAACGAGCCGCTCAGGGTCATGTAATAGAGGCGCACACGGGCACGATCTTGTTCGTCGAACAGGTCTTCCACCAGCGCGTGACCCAGTACAAAGAACCCGCAGCCCATGGCCTGGACGCTGCGAAACAGCAGGAAGGTCAGGTAGTCCGTCGACAGTGCGCAACCGATGGCGCCCAGGATCGACAGCGTGATGCAGCCGATCAGGACTTCCTTGCGTCCCCATTTATCCGACAGCGGGCCGGCGACCAACTGAGAAATGGAAAAGACCAGGGTGAACAAGCTGATGGACAGTGCGACTTCGGCGGTAGGCGTATCGAACCTTTCAGCCAAGGCGGGAAAAGAGGGCAGCAGGATATTGATCGGGAAAAAACTGATCAGGGAAATGCAGGTGATTAGGATAAAGCGGGACAGTTGTTGGCGCTTTATATCGCCACTGATGGGGGGCGAGCAGGTGGACTCAGACATTGTTTTTGTTTTCCGGAGTAAAACCAGAAACCGATACTAGTCTGTGAAAAATGGAATTCAATCAAAAGTAACGTGGGCAGCTTCCCGGATCACCTGTAGGAACCGGCAAGCCGGCTCCTACAGGTGATCCGGTGTTACTTAGCTATTCGGCAACAACCGGCAAGTAATGCTCTTGATGTAGCGCGTCTCGGCAATCGCCGGGTGCACCGGATGATCCGGGCCCTGGCCACCGCGCTCCAGCATCTGGATATTGCGGTCCAGGTGACGGGCGCTGGTCAGCAGGATGTTTTGCAGGTCATCTTCCGGCAAGTGCATGGAGCACGATGCACTGACGAGGATGCCGTCCTTGCTGAGCAGGCGCATGGCCTGTTCGTTCAGGCGGCGATAGGCGCCTTCGCCGTTCTTCATGTCTTTTTTGCGCTTGATGAAGGCCGGTGGGTCGGCGACGATCACGTCGAAGCGTTCTTCGCTGGCCTTCAATTCTTTCAACGCTTCGAAGACGTCGCCTTCGATGCACGTCATCTTCTCGGCGAAGCCGTTCAGTGCAGCGTTGCGCTCCACGCCGTCGAGTGCAAAGGCGGAGGCGTCGACGCAGAACACTTCACTGGCGCCGAAAGCTGCAGCCTGCACGCCCCAACCGCCGATGTAGCTGTACAGGTCGAGTACGCGCTTGCCTTTGGCGTATGGGGCCAGGCGTGCACGGTTCATGCGGTGGTCGTAGAACCAGCCGGTCTTCTGGCCCTGGATCACCGGGGCTTCGAATTTCACGCCGTTTTCTTCCAGCGCGACCCACTCCGGCACCAGGCCGAACACGGTTTCGACGTAGCGATTGAGGCCTTCGGCATCGCGCGCGGCGGAGTCGTTCTTGAACAGAATACCGCTTGGCTTGAGCACTTGGGTCAGCGCAGCGATCACGTCTTCCTTATGGGCTTCCATGGTCGCCGAAGCGATCTGCACCACCAGGATGTCGCCGAAACGATCAACTACCAGGCCCGGCAGCAGGTCGGAGTCGCCGTAGACCAGGCGATAGAACGGCTTGTCGAACAGGCGATCACGCAGGGACAGGGCGACGTTCAGGCGATGCACCAGCAGCGACTTGTCCAGCGGCAACTTGATGTCGCGCGACAGTAGGCGGGCGCAGATCAGGTTGTTCGGGCTCATGGCCACGATGCCCAGGGTCTTGCCGCCGGCCGCTTCCAGGATGGCCTGGTCGCCTGCCTGGAAGCCGTGAAGTGGGGTGGCGGCCACATCGATTTCGTTGCTGTAGACCCACAGGTGGCCGTTGCGCAAACGACGATCGGCGTTGGCTTTGAGACGCAGGCTTGGCAGGGACATGACGTCGCTCCGGAAAAAAGAGCGGGAGTATACCCTTTGCGGGCCGATTCATGTGGGAGCTGGCTTGCCTGCGATGCAGACGGCGCGCTGTATCTGAC
>NZ_JBOICG010000621.1:0-3729 GCF_050739995.1 Pseudomonas sp.
TGTATATAATGGCGCGCTTCCATTTTCCCGCTCGGGAGCCCCCGCGATGCTGCGTATCAGCCAAGAAGCTCTGACATTCGACGACATTCTCCTAGTGCCCGGTTATTCCGAGGTGCTTCCTAACGAAGTCAGTCTCAAGACCCGCCTAACCCGTGGCATCGAGCTGAATATTCCTCTGGTTTCCGCTGCCATGGACACCGTCACTGAAGCCCGTCTGGCCATCGCCATGGCTCAGGAAGGCGGCATTGGCATCATCCACAAGAACATGACCATCGAGCAGCAAGCTGCCGAAGTGCGCAAGGTCAAGCGTTACGAAGCCGGTGTGGTGAAAGATCCGATCACCATCGAAGCCGACGCCACCGTGCGTGACCTGTTCGAACTCACCCGCATGCACAACATCTCCGGCGTCCCGGTATTGCACGATGGCGACCTGGTCGGCATCGTCACTTCCCGTGACGTGCGTTTCGAGAACCGTCTTGAAGTCACCGTCCGCGAAGTGATGACGCCCAAAGAGCGTCTGGTCACTGTCAAGGAAGGCGCCGACAAGAACGATGTGCGCGAACTGCTGCACAAGCACCGCATCGAGCGCGTGCTGATCGTCGACGACAAATTCGCCCTCAAAGGCATGATGACCGTCAACGACATCGAAAAAGCCAAGGCTTACCCGCTGGCCAGCAAGGATGACCAAGGTCGTCTGCGCGTAGGTGCTGCCGTTGGTACCGGTAAAGACACCGGCGACCGTGTTTCGGCTCTGGTCGCTGCCGGCGTTGACGTGGTGGTGGTCGACACTGCCCACGGTCACTCCAAAGGCGTGATCGACCGCGTGCGTTGGGTCAAACAGAATTTCCCTGAAGTCCAGGTGATCGGCGGCAACATTGCCACCGGCGCTGCCGCCAAGGCCCTGGCCGAAGCGGGCGCGGACGCAGTCAAGGTCGGTATCGGCCCGGGCTCGATCTGCACCACCCGTATCGTTGCCGGTGTCGGCGTGCCGCAAATCAGTGCCATCGCCAACGTCGCCGCTGCCCTTGAAGGCACTGGCGTTCCGTTGATCGCCGATGGCGGCATCCGTTTCTCCGGTGACCTGTCCAAGGCCATCGTAGCCGGTGCTTCCTGCGTGATGATGGGCTCGATGTTCGCCGGTACTGAAGAAGCTCCGGGCGAGATCGAACTGTTCCAGGGGCGTTCGTACAAGGCTTACCGCGGCATGGGTTCGCTGGGCGCCATGTCCCAGGCGCAAGGTTCCTCCGACCGTTACTTCCAGGACTCCTCGGCAGGCGCCGAGAAGCTCGTCCCGGAAGGCATCGAAGGCCGTGTGCCGTACAAGGGCACCCTGAGCGCGATCATCCATCAACTGATGGGCGGCCTGCGTTCCTCGATGGGCTACACCGGTAGCGCCGACATCGAAGAGATGCGCACCAAGCCAGAGTTCGTACGGATCACCGGCGCCGGCATGGCTGAATCCCATGTCCACGACGTGCAGATCACCAAGGAAGCGCCAAACTACCGCGTAGGTTGAGGCTTCCAGAAAAACATTAAGTAACCGGGGCTGTTTTATTCAGCCCCGAGTTGTTTCTGATTCACTAGACGAGACTGACTTCATGGCCCTCGACATTCACGCCCACCGCATCCTGATCCTCGACTTCGGTTCCCAGTACACCCAACTGATCGCCCGCCGCGTGCGTGAAATCGGCGTGTACTGCGAACTGCATCCGTTCGACATGGACGACGAAGCGATCCGCGAATTCGCCCCCAAAGGCGTCATCCTCGCCGGTGGCCCCGAGTCCGTGCACGAAGCCAACAGCCCGCGTTGCCCGCAAGCCGTATTCGACCTGGGCGTGCCCGTCTTCGGTATCTGCTACGGCATGCAGACCATGGCCGAGCAACTGGGCGGCAAGGTCGAAGGTTCCGAACTGCGTGAATTCGGTTATGCCCGTGTCGACGTGGTCGGCAAGAGCCGCCTGCTGGACGGCATCGAAGATCACATTGACGCCGACGGCCTGTTCGGCCTCGACGTATGGATGAGCCACGGTGATAAGGTCACCAAGATGCCGGAAGACTTCCACATCCTGGCCAGCACCCCGAGCTGCCCGATCGCCGGCATGTTCAGCGACGAGCGTCGTTACTACGGCGTGCAGTTCCACCCAGAAGTGACCCACACCAAGCAAGGCGGCCGCATCCTGTCGCGCTTCATCCTCGACATCTGCGAGTGTGAAGCCCTGTGGACCCCGTCGAAGATCGCTGAAGACGCCATTGCTCAAGTGCGTGCTCAAGTCGGCACCGACAACGTGCTGCTCGGCCTGTCCGGCGGCGTTGACTCCTCCGTGGTTGCTGCGCTGCTGCACAAAGCCATCGGCGACCAACTGACCTGCGTCTTCGTCGACAACGGCCTGCTGCGCCTGCACGAAGGCGAGCAAGTGATGGCCATGTTCGCCGAGAACATGGGCGTCAAGGTGATCCGCGCCAATGCCGAAGATCAGTTCTTGAATAACCTGGCCGGCGAGTCCGACCCGGAGAAGAAGCGCAAGATCATCGGTCGCACCTTCATCGACGTATTCGATGCCCAGTCCAACAAACTGGACAACATCAAGTTCCTCGCCCAGGGCACTATTTACCCAGACGTGATCGAGTCGGCCGGCGCCAAGAGCGGCAAGGCCCACGTGATCAAGTCCCACCACAACGTGGGTGGCCTGCCGGATGAAATGAATCTCAAGCTGGTAGAACCGCTGCGCGAACTGTTCAAGGACGAAGTCCGCCGTCTGGGCCTGGAACTGGGCCTGCCGTACGACATGGTCTACCGCCACCCATTCCCAGGCCCGGGCCTGGGCGTGCGTATCCTCGGTGAAGTGAAGAAGGAATACGCCGACCTGCTGCGTCGCGCCGACCACATCTTCATCGAAGAACTGCGCAAGGCCGATTGGTACCACAAAGTCAGCCAGGCATTCGTGGTGTTCCAGCCGGTGAAATCCGTTGGCGTCGTTGGCGATGGCCGTCGTTACGCCTGGGTCGTGGCCCTGCGTGCGGTGGAAACCATCGACTTCATGACCGCCCGTTGGGCACACCTGCCGTACGAACTGCTGGAGACCGTCAGCGGCCGTATCATCAATGAGATTGAAGGCATCTCGCGCGTTACTTATGACGTGTCGAGCAAGCCGCCAGCGACGATTGAGTGGGAGTGATTGGGCATCTGCACTGATTAGAGTGCAGCGCTAGACTCGGACTAGCGCAGGAAGGGCCTTAGCCAATGCCAGTCAGTTTTGCTGACTGGCATTTTTGTTTTTGGGCAGAAAACTCCGAAGTAAAACCCGTCGTTTCAATGAGCGACAAAGGCTGGCGTAAGTATTAGAGAAACTGTGATCGGATCAAATCCGTATCGAACGGTGTGATCCCTTGATCAGGCGCAAACACCGATTGTGCTTGCTGCGGTGAAGGCACTCGTTCTCCCCGTGCTTGAACATGCAAATCGAACAGAGTCTCCAAGTCCGGTCTTGGCGTATGTACCAATGCTCGCAGCATTAACGAAACCCCGCTGAGGTTGTTTCCGACGTTGTTCCATCGCGGAGATGAAGTGAGCCCCAAGTCGGCCCAAATCGTGCGGCGCTCCAGTAAGTCCATCACGAATGGCAAACAGATCACTGTGTCGGATGCGATATCGATACGGTCGAACACGGAGCGCGGCTCGAATACTTCACCCGACGCAGTGTCGGCGCGCGCCATCCAGCCCGCGAAGCA
>NZ_JBOICG010000622.1:0-11371 GCF_050739995.1 Pseudomonas sp.
ATGACCCAAGTGGAGGTCGTCAAAGAGTACAAGGACATGGAGGGCGACCCTCACGTCAAGGGGCAGCGGCGCTCGCTGGCGTATCAATTGGCCCAGGAAGAACCCAAGGTCAAATTGCCCAAGCTGGAAGAGTCCGACATGCTGGTGGTTAACCCAACGCACTTTGCTGTCGCCCTGTATTACCGTCCTGGTAAAACGCCGTTGCCCTTGCTGGTCAGTAAGGGCACGGATGCCGAAGCCCGCAAACTGATTCAACGCGCCAAGGCGGCTGAAGTGCCTGTGATCCAGTGTGTGTGGCTGGCCCGCACGCTCTATACGAAAAAGCTGGGTGCAAGCATCCCCCGCGAAACCTTGCAGGCGGTGGCCCTGATTTACCGCACCTTGCGAGAACTTGATGATGAGGCCAAGCGTGAAACTCTGGAATTGCCGGAGCTCGAGCGGCGTTGATCAGCGGCTTGAACCCATGTCCAAGGCTTGCAGGTTGGCCAGTGACAGCATTCGACTGAGAATCCTGTCGAGTGTGCTGTTTGTTGCAGGTAGTGCGTGCCAGATCACCAGCGCATCCTGGGCGTCGAGGTAAACAAAACAGCCGTCGAACACCTGCGCCTGTTCAAAGCGTCGTTCCAACACGCGCTGCAATTGCCCGGCCTGAACCGCTTCGCGAGCGAGCTGCAAAGCCAGTCCCGGGTGATTTCCCACTTGCAATACACATACCTTGATACCGGGCGCGAGGGGCAGGTGAGCGGCAGAGCCGCTCACCAGGTTGTCCAGAAACCGCTGGCGTTGATCGTCGGGCATATCCGGGCTCACCGTTCCAGCGATACCGTCTGGTAATCTGCCCGCTCGCCGGAGGGGCCAGGCTCGACGCGCATTTGCGGCGGCCACCAGATCACCATCTTGTCTTGCGACGATTGCGGGCGGGAGCACGAATCACCCCTGCAGGTAGGTGTACACCCGGCGACGTGCAAGGCGGCGAGGATCAGGGTGACGCACAACACACGGTGTCTCATGGTATGGCCTTCTGGGCTGGAGTGATCAAGGAAGGGCGGGGCACGCTGAGGTGTTCATCCTTCACTATCGGACGCATGGCGATAAATACCTCGGCTTCTTCGCCTGGCTTGAGCCAGGCTCGCGGCCATACGGTGACCGCCAGGGTCTGCGAGTTGCTGCACTCTTTCTCGTCGATACGTACATTGCGTTTGAACTGGTTGCGCAGCACCACGACCGCCACGTTGTAATCCGGGCCTGCATACCACTGGCTGCGCTCGGTATTCAGCGCCAGCAAATCACGGGTGCTGCACAAGGTATTCAGTGACAGAGGTATCGGTACCGCGCTGAAAGCCTTGGGGACTTCCCCACTGACCAAGCGCGCCAGCGTGGTGATGATATCGCTGCGCTTGATCACTGGCTGATGCGGTGAGTAGCGCCTAGCCAGTGGTGTGAGGGCGGCTTGCAACTCGGCTTGGTCGTCCTGTGGCAAGTAGCGCGACGGGTCGTCCTGGTCCCCGATGACGCGGGGTGTAAGGATAAACAAGCGCTCACGTCGATTGTTGTGGCGTTCTGTCGAGGAAAACAGCGCCTTGCCCAGTAATGGAATATCTCCCAGCAGCGGGATCTTCTTTTGCTGATCGGAACTGTCCGTGACATGGAAGCCACCCACTACCAGAGAACGCTTTTCCTGCATTACGGCCTGCGTGCTGACCTTGCCCCTGCGAACATCGGGGTGATTGGGGTCTCGCTCGGGATTGGACTCGTCGAAATTACCGTCTTCTATATCGACGGCCAAATGGATCTGGTGAACGCCGCGGCCAGTCGTTACCCGGGGAACCACTTGGAGGCTGGTACCTACCGTGACGGGCAAAATGGTTGCGTAATCTCTACCAGGGGTGATGTATTGGGTGCGGTTGAAGTCGATCACCGCCGGCTGGTTTTCCAGGGTGAGCACCGAAGGGTTGGAGACCATGGTTGCCAGCCCCTTGGCCTCCAGCGCGCGGATGTCGGCGTAGAAACGATCGCGGTTTTCAATCGACACCTGCGACGAGGTGCCAGGTGCCATGTTGACGCCCCCCCGGAACCGGCTGTTCTGGAAGCCCCAGTTCACCCCGAACTCACGCAGCTGCGTACGCTCGATGTCGAGAATGATTGCATCGATTTCGATCAATTTGCGCGCGACGTCGAGTTGGGTAATCAACTCACGGTACATGGCCTGGCGTTCAGGCAGGTCATAGATCAGCACGGCGTTATTGCGTATATCGGCTTCGACGCGGATCCGGCTGGTGGAGACCGGTGCGCGTGGCGTCACTGTTGGCCCCATGTCCAACGGCGCTGCGTTGCCATTTGCTCCGAGCATCTGGCCCAGCAGCGGGTTACCCAAGCGCGGCACATTGGGCGTGAGAGGGGCCGCTTGGGATGTGGGCCGCTGGGTCAACCCCGTGAGTGTCGAGGGAGATCGCGGTTCCAATAGCCCCTTCAAAATACTGGCGACGCCAGGGACGGTCAGCTTTTCGCCACGATAATCCACGATGCGGTCCGCGGCATTGGCAAACTTGAGCGGGTAACTCAGCACGCTTTGCTTTTCATCCGGGGAGCGGCGTTTGCTGCTGAATTGCTTGATCTGTTCGATATAGCTCTTGGGGCCGGAGACGAGTACCACACCGTCTTCTGGCAGCTCGCCCCAACCGAAACGGCTATCGAGCAGTCCGATGTCGGTCAGCGCTTGCTTGAGGTCGGTGATCGTCTCCGAAGAGACCTCCAGGCGCGCTGACTCCTGCTGGTCCAATGTGCTGATGTGGAGAGTGTTGTTGTAGAGATACCACTGAAAACGATGCTCAACGCCCAGCCTGTCTAACAGTGACTGCGGAGTGTTCGCGCGGATCTTGCCGTTAACGTCGCCTTCCAGCAGGCCCTCGATTTGCAGTTGCGTACCAAAGGTCTGGGCGAAGTCTTCAAGTACCTCCCGTAGCGGTTTGTGTTCGGCTTTATAGGCGTAGGCTGTGTTCTTCCATTCTGTGGGAATAGCAGCCAGGGTGTAATTCACCGGGGCCATCAAACATGCGAGTGCGATCAGGCATCGCCAATCGGCCCGCTTGGATGAAGTTCCAGGCGGGTTAATGCGCAAGCTACGGCGGTTGTAGAGCTCGGTATACATAGGCGTTTCCCTGGTTAGTGCAGCAACGTACGTAGCGAGGTAGGTCTGGGTGGGTGGGATGGTTTACTCAGGCGCGCAACGGTGGCGCGCCAGGTATCGCGTTGGTTGAGCAGGGATTCGATGCAGCGCTGCAGATGCTGCTCGTTGTGCGGGTTGTGCACGCAATGAATCAGCCAGAGCTCACCGCTGGCTGGCGACTGGGCGAGAGCCCCCTGAAAGTGGGCGAGGCTGATCGCTCCCAGTCGCATCCAGGTCATCAGCGCTGATTTATTTGGGGGATGCTGGGTCAGTTGAACACTTAGCAACAGGGCACCCGAACAATGACGCAGGACAACTTCATCATCGTTCTCGAATAACCTGAGCTCCCCGGTGCCACTCCTCAAGCACTCGGCAAGTAACTCTTCCACGTTACTGTGCGCTGTCCAGGCTGGATTTCAGTAGCATGAACTGCACACGGTTCTGTTCATGGAAGACGTATTCGGATTTTCGGTGATTGACTAAAAGGTCGAAAAAAAAATCCATGTCTTCCGTAGATCCAGAATTGTTTTCTACTGCGAAGTTCAGATCCCTTTTTACGAGTCTTGCATCGTTGAGGAGCCTGTTTTTAAAACCGTCAAAGTAACTCATGGGATTTTCCTCTAGGGGGATATCCCTTTTTGGTTTGTATTTCGAATTGGTTCCATTTGTAGCTGTTTATATGTCACGAAATATATCCCAGTCGGATTTTTTCGAAGGGCTTTCATCGTTTTTCATGAGGGAACGGAGCATGGAGGTCCAGTCGATACGAAAATCTCCCTCTTCGGTATTCAATATGAGTGTTTGAGGTTCAATCGTGTTTTCCGCGCGCAGCGCCCAGTGATTACTACTGAAGCTGTCAAGGCATCGCCTCACCGCCTCAAGTTCATGTGTGTTGCAAAGTAGAGTTGCCTTGATTGCAGGGACTTGGCATGCCAGCAGTTGTTTGATCAGGCTTGCAATACGTTGCGGAGCGGGTGTTTCTTCAAGCAGACGGTAAATAGTCTGATTGGCAATTGAAGTGGCGTAATGTTCGAGGTTGTTACACAAGACCTGGCGCTCGGCTTCCCAGCGTTTAAGCTGGGCATCGGCACGTTGCCATACTTCTAGGCCCGCTTTTTTAAGCAGGTCCTCCCGTTGTAGGCTTACCTCTTTCAGTAACTGTTTGGCCCTGGCTTTTGCCTGCTCTACCACGTCATCGGCCTGGGCATAACTGGCGAGGGTTTCGCAGGAGATCAGGCTTCCCGGCAGGGGGGACGCGCCACCAGGCGGGTTGATTATGCGTCGACATAACATTGTTAATCTCCATGCGCCCACGGATCAAGACCGTTACTGGCGTCGTTCATCGCGCCTATACGCCACACAACAGCATGCCAGAGAGTATCGAGACGGTTGTGCGAGCCATTGAGCGTCAGTGAGTTTTCTTCCAGATCAAGCACGCGTCGGCGAGGAAAGCGTAGTCTGATCCGTTGCCAGGTAGCTGGTGAGATCCAGGCGCGTAGTAAGTGCAACGGATCGTTATCCGGTTGCACGATATCAAGGGGCAGAGCCTTGGACAGTCTGTTACACCATAGGTGATGGTGCCCGTCCAATGCTGTCGCGTAGGCAGGGCGGCAGATGCCATCAATCAGTGCAACCGCCAGATCAAGTTGGTCCGCTGAAGCAATTGCCAGTTGAAGTAATGCAGGGTCAGGCATTGGAGGTAGGCATGGGGAAATGCCGTAGTGTGTACCCGCAGCCACTTGCCCGCTGCGATGAAGCTCTACGAGTGCGGCATAGGCATTTATGTTTTTCCAGTCATCATGCGCATATAACCAAGACGCTGCCCACCAGTGGGCCCATGAAAGATTACTCATTGTATGAATGAGCAGGCGTGTCAGGGGTTGGCCCGTGTGTCTGGGTTTGTAAGGCAGTTCTTTGCTTTCGCTTTTGCCAGAATATGCCCGCCGAAACGACAAGTACCAAGGTGAGCAGCGAAACAGTCACAATGGTTCGCCAGAAACCGAGATCGTCCCCAGGAACCAGAAACGGCCCGAAGTAAGCCAAGCGCTGTTGTTCCAGATAAGCTGTTGCTGGCACGAATACGACGGTAAGCTTTTGCGGATTATCGACCGCCGCAGCCATGCCAGGAATACTGCTCGCGACCATTCTGCGAACACGTGCCCTGATGTTATCGGGATCAAGCCGCGGATCATGTTTGATGAACACCGACGCGGAGGCGGGTTGTACAGGCTCTCCTGGGGCAACACGTTCAGGCAGAACCACATGTACCCGCGCTACGATAACGCCGTCAATGTTCGATAACGTCGTTTCAAGCTCTTGGGACAATGCATAGATATAGCGCGCTCTTTCTTCTAACGGCGTTGATATCACGCCTTCTTTACGAAAGGTGCCGCCCAGCGTAGCGCGTGCTGCCCGAGGGAGACCTACTGCTTCGAGCGTTCGTACGGCACGCGCAATATCGGCGGCATTGACTACCACGATAACGCCATCTTTTGCCGGAACTTTAGTAGCACGAATATGTTTGTCTGCCAGCTCTGCTACAACTTCATTGGCCTCCTGCTCAGTGAGCTGGCGATGAAGCTCGACTCGCTCACCGCAGGCACCTAATAGGAAAGAGAAAAACAGAATTAACGCGATAGATAACGGGCGGGTCATTTTAACCTACTGGAGGTTGCTGATTTTATCGATGCCTTGGGCGGTTTTACCGATACTTTTCGTCAACATGTGCGTTAGTAATAACGCATCGGAAAGCTGACTTGGATACTTCCGTGCTTCTTCAAGTTTGTTCGTGCTGCTCAGTGCTCGCAGGCTTCTGGTCATGCGTTCAGCCACGGAAGTCAGTTTGGTATCTACGTCTGTAAGCAGGTTCTGTGGTGGCTGGCTAACTGCTGTGTTCGGGCGTGACGTTGGAGTCATGGCTGAGTTAAAAAAGTTTATATCTGTGCTTAAATCTGAGTCTTCATATGAACTGGAGAAGTCAGGAGCCTTTGCTTTAGCGACATCTATAACTTTTATCATCATGTGGTTCTACTACCAGTTGTTTGAAATTTATAATCTTGCAACGGTTGTTTGCAGAAATAGCCTTTCCGACAGAGCCTGCCGGAAAGGTTAAGGCGTTTTCAGGTGATTACAGTCGCAGGGAGTCAACGGCGGATTTGATACCGCTGGTGTTTTCGTTCTCTGCTTTTTTGAATGCGTTCTTTACACCATCCGCTCGTTTTTTTGCTTCCGAAGCTTCTAAGCCCGCGTCGGCATCTTGAGACGACATGCCGCCATTGCCGTAACCGCCCGAATAAGGTGAGAAGGATGATCCGCTAGGAATAGCCATATTGATTCTCCGTGGATAACGTTAATTTTACTAGGGCGGCAATACTTTGACGATGTGTCGTACAACAGTAGTGCCGTTCCATCATTTATGTGGTTCAAGAGATTTATACGTTCCACGCATTTTTGGGCGCTATGTTTCAAAAAGTGTAACTACTTGTTCCCTACGCGCAGTGAGTTACCCTCAACCCAGTGATACTCCCAGGTGCTTCATGCGGTGGTACAGGGTTCTTTTGGCAACACCCAGCTCAATTGCCACACTATCGACACAATGGCCGTTTTGACGAAGCGCCTCCTCGATCAGCGACTTCTCCATCTGATGCAAGCGCGCCTTCAGGCTTATTTCTATTTCCTGGCGGGTTTTTACTGTCGCTGAGAGCGGTGACAGATCCAATACAAAGCGCTTCGCTGCGGAGCGCAACTCGCGGACGTTGCCCTTCCAGGAGTGACACAATAGTTGTTGTAGCAACTGCTTATTGGGCGGGAGAGGGGGTGGGAGGTTGAAGTGCTCAGCCTCCTGCTCAATCATGTCGAGAAACATCGGGATGATTCGCTCTCGTCGATCCCGCAAAGCCGGAAGCTGAATGCTGACAATATTCAAGCGAAAGTAGAGGTCTCGACGGAAGGTACCTTGCTCGACCATCTCATGCAGGGCTTGCTGGGCCGAGGCAATCACGCGCATGTCTACCGGTATGAATCGGGTTGAGCCCAAACGCTCCACTCCGCGGGACTCCAACACGCGTAACAGTTTGGCTTGCAGTGTCAGAGGCATGCTGTCGATCTCATCGAGGTATAAGGTACCGAGATGGGCTGCTTCAATGAATCCAGCGCGGGATTGCATGGCACCTGTATAGGCGCCGCTGTTTACGCCGAACAACTGGCTTTCTGCGAGACTTTCCGGGATGGCGGCACAGTTGACCGCGACGAAGTTTCCTTTGCGACGAGACAGGCGGTGTATACGCTGTGCCAACGTATCTTTACCTGTACCGGTTTCTCCCAGCAGGAGAATATCTATATCGAGTGCGGCCGTGTTATTTACAGTCGCTTCGATGCTCGGGCAATCAGAAAAAGTTATATCTGTTATAAGCCTGTCCTGGCTGAGCGTCGACATAATATGTTGCTCCAATGCGGTGGCCGCTTTTTGAAGGGTTATCTCCATATGTGCTCAGTTAAACAGGATTTTTTTATGTTGTCATGATCTTGTCTGGGTGTCAGTCTGTGTGAAATATGTAAGTTGCAAGGCGTGATTAAGTTTCAAGTATCAATGGATGAAATTGCCTATATTTGGTGTAAGGAAAGTCTTAAATTTTAAGCGATTGGTTTTGATCAAACCGTTTTTGATGGTGGGGTTTTGATTGATACTTGAAGATTTTCTATTTGAAATTTGTGAGAAAATGTCTCGTGTATTAAATAGAGTTTCAGGGGCTTTCAACTCCTGACATTTCACGAGGTTCAAACACGCACAAAAAAGCCGATGCAATGCATCGGCTTTTTATTTGCAGTGCGAGTCGCAGGTAGCGCTTACACGTTGAAACGGAAGTGCATCACATCGCCATCTTTAACGATATATTCCTTGCCTTCCAAACGCCACTTGCCCGCTTCCTTGGCACCGGCTTCACCCTTGAACTGAATGAAGTCGTTGTAGGCGATCACTTCAGCGCGGATAAAGCCTTTCTCGAAGTCGGTGTGGATCACACCAGCCGCCTGTGGCGCGGTGGCACCAACCTTGACGGTCCATGCGCGGACTTCTTCGACGCCGGCGGTGAAGTAGGTCTGCAGGTTGAGCATTTCGTAGCCTGCGCGGATCACGCGATTCAGGCCAGGCTCTTCCAGGCCCAGGGCCTCAAGGAACATGTCCTTTTCTTCGCCGTCATCGAGTTCGGCGATTTCCGCTTCGATCTTGTTGCACACTGGAACAACCATGGCGCCTTCTTCCTCGGCAATGGCCTTGACCACGTCGAGCAGCGGGTTGTTCTCAAAACCGTCTTCGGCAACGTTGGCGATGTACATCACAGGCTTGGTGGTCAGCAGGTGGAAGCCCTTGATCACGGCCTTCTCATCAGCGCCCATGTTCTTCATCAGGCTGCGTGCCGGCTTGCCTTCGGTGAAGTGTGCGATCAACTGCTCCAGCAGGCCTTTCTGGACCACTGCGTCCTTGTCGCCGCCCTTGGCGTTGCGTGCGACTTTCTGCAGTTGCTTCTCGCAGCTGTCGAGGTCGGCGAAGATCAGTTCCAGGTCGATGATCTCGATGTCGCGTTTCGGGTCGACGCTGTTGGAGACGTGAATCACGTTCTCGTCTTCAAAGCAGCGGACCACGTGGGCGATGGCATCGGTTTCACGGATGTTGGCCAGGAACTTGTTACCCAGGCCTTCGCCTTTCGACGCGCCGGCCACCAGGCCTGCGATGTCGACGAACTCCATGGTGGTCGGCAGGATACGCTTGGGATTGACGATGGCCGCCAGTGCGTCCAGTCGTGGGTCCGGCATCGGCACGATACCGCTGTTGGGTTCGATGGTGCAGAAGGGGAAGTTCTCCGCCGCAATACCGGACTTGGTCAGGGCGTTGAACAGGGTGGATTTGCCGACGTTGGGCAGGCCGACGATGCCGCAATTGAATCCCATGGTGTTTCCCCTCGGTAAGAGTCAGGCCTTCTGGCTGTGCAGGTTTTTCATCGCGCGGTTCCATTCACCGGCGAAGATATCCGGCAGCACGCCGAGGGCAAAGTCGATGCTTGCATCGAGTTTTTCCTGTTCGGCGCGTGGCGCACGACCCAGGACGAAATTTGAAACCATACTGGCAACGCCTGGGTGGCCAATGCCAAGCCGCAGACGGTAGAAATTATTCTGATTACCCAACTGCGCGATGATGTCGCGCAGGCCATTGTGCCCGCCGTGCCCGCCGCCCAGCTTGAGCTTGGCAACACCGGGTGGCAGATCCAGTTCGTCATGGGCCACCAGGATTTCTTCGGGTTTGATCCGAAAGAAACCCGCAAGCGCCGCGACAGCTTGGCCGCTGCGGTTCATATAGGTGGTGGGAATCAGCAGACGAACATCCTGACCTTGATGCGAAAAGCGTCCGGTCAGGCCGAAATACTTGCGATCGGCCACAAGGTTCACACCTTGCGCGTGGGCGATTCGCTCAACAAAAAGGGCCCCCGCGTTATGCCGGGTCTGTTCGTATTCGGCGCCTGGATTTCCCAGGCCAACGATCAGTTTAATGGCAGTCACGACAGGGGCCCTTCCTTTGGAGTTGTGGATAAGATCGCCAGACCTGAGTGCGGCGAAAGTGGACGACACTACATCATTTACTCAAGAGTAAACGCCGCGTTATCGCCCGCTTTCTCGCTACGTTCCGGTCCGCGATGTTTCCTCAAGCTCCGGCAATACAGAGTGGATTACTCTGCAGCGCCTTCTTCAGCTTCTGGAGCAACGCGTGGAGCGTGAACGTTGGCAACAGCTTTGTCATCACCGTGAGCCAGTGCGACAAACTCAACGCCTTTAGGGGCTTTGAGGTCGGACAGGTGGATGATGGCGCCGATTTCAGCGTTAGCCAGGTCGACTTCGATGAACTCAGGCAGGTCTTTTGGCAGGCAGGTCACTTCGATTTCGTTCACAACGTGAGAAATCTCGCCGCCTTTCTTGATCGGAGCTTCTTCACCGATGAAGTGTACAGGCACGATAGCGGTCAGTTTCTGGCCGGCAACAACGCGAACGAAGTCAGCGTGCATGATGAATTGCTTGGACGGGTGACGCTGCATCGCTTTAACGATGACGTTCTGCTTGGCGCCATCGACGTTCAGTTCGATAACGTGGCTGTAGGCAGCTTCGTTTTCGAACAGCTTGGCGATTTCTTTGGCCAGGATGGTTACGGATTCAGCAGCTTTGCCACCACCGTAAACAACAGCAGGGATGTTGGCGGCGTGACGCAGGCGGCGGCTCGCACCTTTCCCCAGGTCAGTACGCGCTTGGGCGTTCAGAGTAAAGTCAGTCATTTTGTATCTCCAAAATAGCCATCATCGAGGGGCGTTTGCGACCAGCGCCGTACTCGATATGGGCAAAAAAGCCCCGCCCCAACAGAATGCTGGGGCGGGGCGCTTTTCGTCAGTGGGGTGTTCCTAAGGTTTGACCCTTAGCGGAACATCGCGCTGATCGATTCTTCATTGCTGATGCGGCGAACCGCCTCGGCAACTACCGGTGCGATATCCAGTTGACGGATACGCGAACAGGCTTGAGCGGCAGCGGACAACGGGATGGTGTTAGTCACCACCAGTTCGTCCAGCATGGAGTTCTCGATGTTCTCGATCGCTCGGCCCGACAGCACAGGGTGTGTGCAGTAGGCGAAGACTTTAGCCGCACCGTGCTCTTTCAAGGCTTTCGCCGCGTGGCACAGGGTGCCGGCGGTGTCGACCATGTCATCAACCAGAATACAGGTACGCCCTTCGACATCACCGATGATATGCATCACTTCAGAGTGATTGGCTTTTTCACGGCGTTTGTCGATGATCCCGAGGTCCACGCCCAGGGATTTGGCAACAGCCCGTGCACGCACGACGCCACCAATGTCCGGGGACACGATCATCAGGTTTTCAAAGCGCTGGTCTTCGATGTCATCCACCAATACTGGGGAGCCGTAGATGTTATCTACCGGAATATCGAAGAACCCCTGGATTTGGTCAGCGTGCAGGTCAACCGTGAGAACACGATCGATACCTACCACGGTCAGCATGTCAGCAACGACTTTCGCGCTGATAGCCACACGTGCGGAACGCGGACGGCGATCCTGACGGGCATAACCAAAGTAAGGGATTACAGCTGTGATTCGAGTCGCTGAGGAGCGGCGGAAGGCATCAGCCATCACGACGAGTTCCATCAGGTTATCGT
>NZ_JBOICG010000623.1:0-1725 GCF_050739995.1 Pseudomonas sp.
GTCAATACATCTGTCGACTGACACTCCGCATTCGCGAGCAAGCCCGCTCCCACATTTGTTTTGCGTTGTCTGCACTTCCCCGACTTCCAGACAACTCTGGCATAACACTTGCTCTTGCCTTTCCGTAGATCTATGAATCCCCGAATAGTGACGGATTATTGGCATGGCGAAGAGCGACGACGCAGCAACACCACCCGCAGGCAAAGGCAAGCTCAAGCTGATCCTGTTGATTGTGCTGGGCCTGCTCCTGGCTATCGGCGCGTCGGTGGGTGGCACTTGGTACATCATGCACAGCAGTGCCAGCAAACCGGCCCCCGCCGCCGAGACCGCCACTAACGTCAAGCAACCGGCAATCTTCGAGCCGATGCTTCCGGCCTTTGTTGCCAACTTCAATCAGAACGGTCGTCAACGCTACCTGCAGGTGAGCATCACCTTGCTGGCGCGTAACCAGGCGGATCTGGATGCCCTCAAGGTGCACATGCCAGTGATCCGCAACAACCTGGTGATGCTGTTTTCCGGGCAGAGTTTCGACAGCCTGGCCACTCCGGTCGGCCAGGAAATGCTGCGCCAGAAGGTCACTGCCAGCGTGCAGGAAGTGGCCCAGAAAGAACTCGGCAAAGTCGTGGTCGAGCAGGCGCTCTTCACTAACTTCGTATTGCAGTAGGATCACGACATGGCCGTGCAAGACCTGCTGTCCCAGGATGAAATCGACGCGTTGCTGCATGGCGTCGACGATGGTCTGGTACAGACCGAAATGTCTGCCGAACCCGGCAGCGTCAAAAGTTACGACCTGACCAGCCAGGATCGCATCGTCCGTGGACGCATGCCGACCCTGGAAATGATCAACGAGCGTTTCGCCCGCTACACCCGTATCAGCATGTTCAACATGCTGCGTCGTTCGGCGGACGTGGCGGTGGGCGGTGTGCAGGTGATGAAGTTCGGCGAATACGTGCACTCGCTGTACGTGCCCACCAGTCTCAACCTGGTCAAGATCAAGCCGCTGCGCGGTACCGCACTGTTCATCCTCGACGCCAAGTTGGTGTTCAAGCTGGTGGACAACTTCTTCGGCGGCGATGGTCGTCACGCCAAGATCGAAGGCCGTGAATTCACCCCGACCGAACTGCGCGTCGTACGCATGGTGCTGGAGCAAGCCTTCATCGACTTGAAGGAAGCCTGGCAGGCGATCATGGAAGTCAATTTCGAGTACATCAACTCGGAAGTGAACCCGGCCATGGCCAACATCGTCGGCCCGAGCGAAGCCATTGTGGTCTCCACCTTCCACATCGAACTCGATGGCGGTGGCGGCGACCTGCACGTGACCATGCCGTACTCGATGATCGAGCCGGTGCGCGAGATGCTCGACGCCGGGTTCCAGTCCGACCTGGACGACCAGGACGAGCGTTGGGTCAAGGCCCTGCGCGAAGACCTGCTGGACGTCGATGTACCACTGAGCGCCACCGTGGCCCGTCGCCAGTTGCGCCTGCGGGATATCTTGCACATGCAGCCGGGAGATGTGATTCCCGTGGAATTGCCGGACGAACTGATCATGCGTGCCAACGGCGTGCCGTCGTTCAAGGTCAAGCTCGGTTCCCACAAGGGCAACCTGGCGTTGCAAGTGGTTGAGCCGATCAACCGCCGCTGATCCGCCCCCTATATCGATGAATTTTTGCTGCGCCGAGGACATGTAATGGCTACCGAACACGAAAACACTACCGCCGAAGACCA
>NZ_JBOICG010000624.1:0-11292 GCF_050739995.1 Pseudomonas sp.
CTCTTACACATTCCGACACACTCAAACTACGCAATTAAGCGAATCTGGCGACTTACTTTCTCAAGTACAGGCCGGACAATTACCTGACTTCGAAAAAGTCCCGCAATAGCAAAGCAAATAGTTGGAAAAATCCAACCGCTCAAGCTGGAATCGAGCGATTGCAGGGCACACATGAGCTTCGCATTAAACAATGCAAAGTGTGATCGCTGCTCTAGAGCGGGACAGATCGAAGTAGTAACAACAGGCTCTGAATGGCGCGGACCATTGCTACATGCCTGGTAAGTCCTTCTTGCAACTGAGACAGGATTTCTTAATGACTTTTACTAATAAATGGGTCTTTGCAAATGAAAACTGAAATGAAAACTGCGCTGTTGGCTATCAGTCTGCTCGTGGGTTCGGTGTCCACTGCTCAAGCGGCAGATGGAACGGTTACGTTTTTGGGGTCTGTTCACTCAGGAGCTTGCTCTATCAAGCCCGAGTCCGTGGATCAGTCTGTTCACCTAGGGGCGATTGCAAAGCATCAGTTGCAAAACGGTGGGAAATCCAATGCCCGGCCTGTATCGATCGAACTTGAAGGCTGTGATTTGACAGGCCTTACCGACAACACCGTGACCACTACCTTCACCGCTGCGCCATCAACTGCAGTTCCTGGTGCAATCGGTGTTGTGGGTGGCGCGGGCAACATCGGCGTCATGGTGACGCATGGCGGTACGCCAATTGAAATCGGCGTGCCGACCAAGCCACAAGCCATTGTCGCCGGTGATAACACACTGCAGTTCGGTGCCTACGTTCAAGGTGCTGCCACAGGCGCCATCGTGCCTGGTGATTTCACTGCGGTCACCAACTTCACCCTGGCTTATCAGTAAGTATTTCCCCCGCCATTCAACATGGCGGGGGAATCTGGTGGGAGATAACGGTGAATACATCCATAAACCTCGCTATTACCACTTCACTGATGATGTTCATCAGTCCTTATGTGATTGCGCAGGGTCAAGGCGATGGTGTCGTCACACTGGGCGGAGAGATCATTGATTCCGCCTGCGGCCTGGAACTGTCCAGTGTAGATCAAACGATCGAGATGCCTCCAGAACCCATCGGCCGGCTTTTACGAAATGCGTTGGGCGCGCCACACCCTTTCCAACTGCGCCTGGTCAACTGCTCGTTGAGCCGTCCTGACCCGAATCGCCCAGGTGCAAGTCTGCCTGATTGGGAACATCTGCGAGTCACGTTTGACGGCCCTCGTGACAGGGACGGTCGCTCGTTCGCTGCCTCAGGTCTTTCACAAGGGGTTGCCTTTCATATTTGGGATGCCGCGGGTCAAGAGAGTGTCCCGGGGGAGCGAATGGCTCCATATCCGTTGAATGAAGGTGACATAACACTGAACTACACGCTCCGCCTGGTTGGCAATGGGCTGCAACTTTTGCCCGGTGCTCACAACGCTGCAGTGCAGTTCAAGTTGGAATACTTTTGAACATTGATGGGTTGCTTTCATGCCGAATGCGTCGAAGATCAAAAATACGCTCCGCCCGTGTCTGCTATTTGGCGGATTGATATCCCTGGCGGGAACGGCTTTGGGGGCTGGGGATATAGAATTCAATACCGACGTTCTTGATCTCAGTGATCGTTCTAATATTGACTTGTCCCAGTTTGCACGCAGCGGATTTATTCTGCCGGGCACTTACTCAATGGTTATCCAGATAAATAATCAGCCTATTTCCGAACAATCAGTGGCGTTTTACCCACCCGATGATGATCCTAAAGGAAGTGAGGCCTGCTTATCACGCAACCTAGTAGAACAGTTGGGTCTGAAGAAGTCTGAGACTGCCAAAATTACTTGGTGGAAAGCCGGGGAGTGCCTGGATGTTCAGGGCCTGCCAGGCATGGAAGTCAGTGGCGACTTGGCCACCTCCACACTGAACATCAATATCCCCCAGGCCTACCTGGAATACAGCGCCATCAACTGGGACCCGCCCTCCCGCTGGGATGAAGGCGTGCCAGGACTGCTGGTTGACTACAACATGACTGCGCAAAGCAGTTACCAAAAGAATGACGGGGCCAGTAACAACATCAGCGGTAACGGAACACTGGGGGCCAATGCCGGGGCTTGGCGACTGAGGGCCGATTGGCAGGGGCGGGTTGACCAGGATCGTGAGGAGTCGTCCAGGCGTCAGCGACTGGAATGGAGTCGTTACTACGCATACCGCGCAATCCCTGAGTTGAAGGCGCGGTTGGTGGTGGGAGAGAACTATCTGTACTCGGATCTGTTTGACAGCTTCCGCTTTACCGGTGCCGCGCTCAACTCGGATGAAAGCCAATTGCCACCCAACTTGCGTGGTTACGCGCCGGAAGTGGTCGGAGTGGCTAAAACCAATGCGAGGGTCATCATCAGCCAACAAGGACGCGTGCTCTATGAAACGCTGGTCGCTGCCGGGCCTTTTCGTATTCAAGACCTGAATGACGCGGTGACGGGCCGGTTGGATGTAAGGGTCGAAGAGCAAGATGGCTCGGTACACACCTTCCAGTTCGACACCGCAGGCGTGCCCTACCTGACTCGTCCCGGCCACGTTCGCTACAAAGTGGCTATGGGACGACCGTCCAACCTGCATTACGGTGCCGATGATGATTTTTTCGGTACGGGGGAGTTTTCGTGGGGCGTCAGTAATGGCTGGTCGCTGTATGGCGGCGGCATGACGGATAACAACTACCGTGCACTGTCTGTCGGGGCAGGCCGTGATCTGTTGGCATTCGGCGCCCTCTCGCTGGACGTCACTCACGCTCGCGCAAATGTTTGGAATGAGACGTTCTCGGGCAAATCATACCGTCTCCAATACTCCAAGAATTTTGAAGAGTACGACAGCCAAATAACTTTCGCCGGTTATCGATTTTCCGAAAAGAACTATTTGAGCATGAGTGAATACCTGGATGCCCGTCATTACGGAATGAATGGTGAACTTGCCGGACGCGATCAATTCGGAGAGCTGCCCAAGGAGTGGAGACCGATCGGCGATAGCAAGGCACTGTATACCGCGACGATCAATAAACAGTTTCGTGATCTGGGCGCCACCGTATACGCCAGCTACAACAAACAAACTTATTGGGGGCGACCGGCCACACAGCGTTGGAACTTAGCAATGTCACGCTACTTCAATGTCGGGACCGTCAAAAACATGAACCTATCCCTGAATATGCATCGCACTCAGGAATACAACTATAAGGATAACGGTGTCTCGCTGACGGTCAGCCTGCCGTTTGGCCGCACCGGCACACTGTCGATGGACGCCAACAGAGCCAAGGGCAATAACGGCCTGACAACACGCTACAGCGACCGTCTTGATGAGCGTAATAGCTACCAGCTCAGTGCCAGCAACCAGGCGGCCAGCGGCTACTTGAGTCATATCGGCGATCAGGCTGACATCGACTTGGCCGCCAGCAAGCAAGAAGGCGGTTATTCCAGCCTCAGTGTGTCCGCGCGCGGCGGTGCCACGCTCACGCCCTATGGCGCGGCACTGCATCGTACCAACAGTACCGGTGGAACCCGCCTGATGGTCGATACCGGCGGTGTACCCGATGTGCCGATACGCGGTTACGGCGCAACCACCCGCAGCAATACCTTTGGTAAAGCGGTGATTTCCGATGTCGGTAGCTACCTGCGCACTGCGGCCAGTGTCGATCTGGAGAGTTTGCCGAGCAATGTCGAAGCCACTCAATCCGTCACACAACTGACGCTCACCGAAGGCGCGATTGGATATCGATCCCTCCCTGTGATTGCCGGTGAAAAAGCAATGGCTGTTTTGCGTCTGCCAGACGGCAGTTCACCGCCCTTCGGTGCAACGGTGAAAAACACCAAGCAGCAGGACACCGGCATCGTGAATGACGGCGGCACTGTCTACCTGAGCGGCATCCAGGCCGGCGAACAAATGATCGTCAGTTGGGGTGGCGCCGAGCGCTGCACCCTCACTCTGCCGGTCGTTTTACCCGTTGACGGCCTGACAGATGCCCTGCAACTGGGCTGCCGGATGGTAGCCATTGATCAATCCTCGCCTGAGCCAGCGTCGTTGACTGGCAAGCGTACCGATACGGAGAAAACATCCTCATGACACTGAACACACGCTTCACCCTATCGGCCTGCACGCTGCTGGTCCTGGGCTTGAGCCAGAACCTCAATGCCGCTGTTGGCCTGGACCGTACCCGAGTGATTTTCGATGGTGGCAAAGAGGCTACCAGCGTGAACATCACCAACAACAACACTCAGTTACCGTATTTGGCCCAAGGTTGGATTGAGGACGAAGATGGCCAGAAAATCACTTCACCCTTGATCGTACTGCCACCGGTCCAACGCCTGGAACCTGGCAAACAGAGCCAGTTGAAAGTGCAAGCATTACCAGCGGCCAAGTCGTTGCCGCAAGATCGAGAGACGGTCTATTACTTCAACCTGAGGGAGATTCCACCGCGCAGCGATAAACCCAACACCCTGCAAATTGCGCTTCAAACCCGGATCAAATTGTTCTATCGGCCGCAAGCCATCACCCCTAGCCAGCAAGACCTTTCCAACCCATGGCAGGAAAAGCTGACGCTTACCCGTGAAGGCGAACGTTATCAGGTGAACAACCCGACGCCCTACTACGTGACACTGGTGGATGCGCGCAACGCCAAGGACGGTAAAACCGTACCGGGTTTCGAGCCTTTGATGATACCGCCCAAAGGGGCGTTGACCTTGGGGCCAACCGCTAAAGAACTCGGCACAACCCCGTACCTGGCCTACGTGAACGATTACGGCGGACGCCCACTGATGGCCTTCAGTTGCAGCGGCAACATCTGCAAGGTGAACCCGCAAGCATCGACGCCTAATCAGTAGCACCGGCCGGAGAATGTCATGAAGTCGCACAACATGAAGCTCTTGGGCGGGCTGTTGCTGGCCTCTATGGAGGGCACGCACGCCCAGGATGTCGAGGGCATGATCGGGATGTTGAACATCAGTGGGGCGATGCATGAAACCCCGTGCAGCCTGGAGATGACCTCACTGCATCAAACGATTGATCTGGGTGTCGTCTCCACTAGCCAATTGCAACGTCCTGGTGATCAGGCCAGCCCCGTCGCCTTTCAACTGCGCTTCTCCGATTGCCAACGCAAAGCCGGCGGCATTCGCAGTGAGCGTACGGGGAACCTGGTGTGGAGCGCCTTTCAACCCGTGGTGTCGGTGGCGTTTTACGCGCCCGCCGACGCCGATGACCCACGGTTGGTCAAAGTGCAAGGCATCACAGGAATGGGGCTGCGCCTGACGGATGCCTTGGGCCGCGATGTACAGCTGGGCTCCAGGGGCGAACCTTTGTTTTTGCCACTGGGCAGCAACACCCAGACCTGGAATGTTCAGCCCACCCGTACCTCAGCTTCCTTGACCAGCGGGGCATTCAGGGCCGTGGTGGATTTCAGGCTCAATTATGAGTAAGGGCAGAACGATGTCGAAGTCAACCGGCCCTCGGGCCGCTCTTATAGGGGGCAGCCTGTTGTGGGCCGCCAGCCAGGGTGTGCAGGCGGAGACCAGCCTGACTATCCGCGCGGTGATCATCGCGCCTCCACCGTGTGTCATCAACAGCGGCACCACGCTCAATGTACCTTTTGGCAACGACCTTCTGACGTCGCGGGTTGACGGGGTCAATTATCGGCGAGACGTGCCCTATACCGTCACGTGCGACTCCCCCTTCAGCAATGAGCTGACCCTGGAACTCAAGGGCACAGGCGCTTCGTTTGACAGTGGCGTGCTCATGACTCGCAAGGCGGACCTTGGCGTAAAGCTGTTTGTGAATGGCGCCGACTGGCCTTTGAACCGGGCCGTGAATTTCACCTACCCAAACTTTCCGGTCGTGCAGGCAGTGCCCGTCAAACGGGCAGGCAGCACGCTGACGGGAGGGGCATTTGATGCGACCGCCACGCTGGTGGTCGATTATCAATGAAGAGGAATGATCAATGAGATGCTGGCAGCTGCGAGCATTGCTCGCTGTGTGTTCCATCGGCCTTAGCAGCGGCGTATCGGCCAACCTGACCTTCAGCGGGACGCTAAACGAGCCTCCTCCCTGCACGATCAATGCGGGCAATACGATTGAAGTCGACTTTGGCGATGTGGGCGTAAAGCGAGTCGACGGAGTGAAGTACCGCAGAGGGCTCGGCTACACCATCAATTGCGGCCCTTCCACCCTACCCTGGGCGCTGAAGTTGAGTGTCAACGGCACAGCGACGGCGTTTGATGGCGCAGCGGTACAGACCAGTGTGCCTGCATTAGGCATTCGCCTTTTTCAGAACAGTGTACCGTTTCCACTCAATACGCCGTTGGACATCACCCTGTCGTCGCCGCCGGTATTGGAAGTCGTACCCGTCAAACAGCCCGGTGCAACCCTTCCCCCCGCAAGGTTTACAGCGGTAGCCACGCTACTGGCTGAATACGAGTAGGAGCAGCGTCTATGCGACATGAAATGAATCATAAAAGGTGGTCATGTGCCTGGCTCGCATTACTGCTGACCTTCGGCGTGATGCCAGATGGGAGCGCGGCGGACAACCTGAGTTTCAAGGGCAACCTGGTTGAAGAGGCGTGCACCATCCGACCAGGTGACGAGGCCATCACCCTTGAACTCTGGGACGTTACCAGCAAGCACCTTTACATCAACACACGCACACAGGGTAAGGGGTTCAAGGTGCATCTGGATAACTGCGACACCACGATCGGTAACACCGTCACCATCCAGTTCGGCGGTACGGAAAACATAAAGTTGCCGGGTTTGTTCGCGCTGGATGGTGGCAGTGGCGCCTCGGGGATTGCGGTCGGACTGGAAACGCCGAGCAACAAGCCATTGCCCTTGAATACCGTCAGCGACGAACAGGTGTTGAGCAATGGCAGCAATGTGATTGAGCTCAAAGCCTATGTGCAAGGCGAGCCGGATGCGATCAGGGACCAAACCATTGGCCACGGCAGGTACACGGTGAGTTCCACTTTTACTCTGGACTACCCATAACAGTCTCAGACAAACCTCAAATCTCTTTTGGGCGACTTGAAGGCACGAACCAAAAATTCGCTGCAGGACGCCTGCGTGGAGAGGCAACGAGAGATCAACATGAAACGACTTTATGGCGCCATGGCGCTTCTTGTTTTGATGGGTATTACTGCGAACGCGAAGGCAGCTCAATGCCGAGTGAATGGCGGACCATGGCAACAGGTGGACATTGGCGGAACGCTGAACCTGCAGGTTCCCGTGACCGTCCAAGTGGGTTCGGATACAACTCGTATCCTTCTGGAAGGCGTGAGGCTGGAGTGTCGGTTTACGCCTTATCCGGGTTGGCCAGCCAATAGGGAGGATTACTGGGCAACATCGATTCTGGCTGGACCAGCCTGGACCCCCGGTCCGAAATTCGCCAACCAAGGCACCGGTTTAAGAATAAACGGGACGTACTACAACACCCCTGTACCGGATAACATTCGAATTGCAACCATGCCGAATAACGCCATCGGCGTCCCCATCAACGTGACGCCCTACATTCTGATACGTAACAACCCGACAAACCCTATCGACGTCCGAATAGGAGACGTCCTTGGCGTATTACGCCTTAGCCAGACAAACAATTATGACGCAGGCAGGACAGGGCTTTCGCTCACATACACCGCCGCCAACAACTTTTCCATCTCCCCATCAACTTGCACGATCAACAACAACAATCCCATCGAGATCAATTTCGGCAACGTTCATCAGAGGGCAATCGGCACCGACCCATTGACAACCCCCATCAGCAGTAATCGCAGGCTCACCTACTCATGCCCGGATGGCGGGATTACGACGCCGATAACCATTACTTACAAAGGTACACCCTCAACGTTCGATTCGCGCCTCTTGAGAATGACCAACTCGGACGTCGGTACAGCCATGATCCGTGGGGGAGTAGCAGTTCTAGTCAATGGTTCATTCAGGACCCAGATTACCAACAGCGGAGGCGCAGACGATGTGACGTTTTCCCTCGTTCGCAGAAATGGGTCCATCCCCGCTGCCGGGGCGGTGAGCGGCAGCGGCGTACTGGTAATGGGAGTGCCGTGAGCCACGCGAATGGCTAAAACTGAGCAGTCGAGGATGTTATTTCCGAGACTGCTCAGATGGCCGTTGGCTATAATCTCTCGCATCCGGCCCACGACAGTGCCTGCGCCCCTCCAACACCTCGATGGCGACCCCCACCATGAACAAAATCCTGGCACTGACAGCAGTACTGGCACTAATGACCGGCTGCACCACCACCTCCGACACCTACCTGAAAAACGGTGAGCAGGGGCTGACCATAGATTGCTCGGGTGAGGCCAATTCGTGGGCCAGTTGCTACGAAAAAGCCGATGCATCCTGTGCAGGCACCGGTTACCGCATCGTCGGCACCGAAGGTACGCCGTCACTGAAAGAGGCCGATAAGACCCTGGGTAAAGACGTCGGCAACTTCAAAAGTCGCAGCGTCGTCGTGGTGTGTAAATAAGCGATAGGCCTAAAGGTGGACTTCGGCAAACTTGATGCCCAGACCACGCAGTGTTTCGATCAGGTCATCCAGTCGTGGGAATGACTCGACCTCATCCTGTTCATCCACCAGAAAGTAACTGCGACCGCCGCTTTTTTTGAAAAATACGATCCATTCGCCCAGGTCGGCAGGGTTTTGAATGACATGGGTGGCCGAGATCTGGCCTTCGGCATGGCGGGCTTTGACGTGTTCACGCTTCATAACGGGCTTTCCAAAAAAGACAAATGCCGCGCAAACCCAAGGGCTTGAGCGGCATCTTTACATTGAATACCCGCTAGTTTAACGGATGCCCTGCCCGATCAGCACGCCGTCTACCTTTTGCCCGTATAGATTGACGCCATCATTGGCGTGAAACTTCAGCCGGGTCTTCTCTATCGAGCCCTCCACCAACCGTGGATCTTGCGGGCGCTCGTGACTGTTCACATACGCCGCGACATCCCAAGCCTGTTGGTCACTCAGGCTGCCACCCTTGCCCAATGGCATGTTGTGTTTGATGAAAGACGCTGCCGTGTTGATCCGATGCATTCCGGCGCCCCAGTTGTAGGAGTCTTTACCCCATAGCGGCGGCATGGCGAAGCTGTCACCGACCTTTTGCCCCTGCCCTTCAGCGCCGTGACATACCGCGCACTGCCCTTTGTAAACCTCAGCGCCCTGGGCCAGGTTGTAACCTTTGGCCGGTTGTACCACATCGGGATAGCCGCGCCCTGGCAGCTCGACTCCCAGAGGGGCTTTGCTGGCCAACCAATAGCCATACACAGAGAGCGCCGTAATCTCGGGACTGTCCGCTGCAGGCGGAGTGCCGCCGTTCATGCTGAACTGAAAACAGCCTTGCAGGCGCTCCGCGAAGGTATTGACCTTGTCGTTCTTCTTTCGATAGGCCGGGTACATCGGGTAAGCGGCCCACAGCGGTGCCGAATTCGCGAGGCGTCCCTGATTCAAATGGCAATTGCTGCAGTTGAGTCCGTTACCGACAAACTGCGGTGCCAGGCGTTTAGTGTCGACAAATAGCGCGTATCCCTGCCTGACCAATTTGCCATAGGCATTGTCGGGCAGCTCACTCTCTTGAGGCGGTTGAAACTGAGCGACGGCCGTGTGCGCCGTAGATGGCTGTAATTGAGACTGGTCTTCCATGGCGATCGGTGCGGCGTGGGCAGGCAGCCCCATCAGCAGACCTGCAAACATATAAAGCTTCATGGCTTGGCCTCCGTGCTCAGCGACGCGAAATACTGGGCGACGCCCTGCACTTCCTCGGGGGTAAGGGCCTTGGCGACATGCCCCATCAAATCATTGGGGTCATTACGGCGGCTGCCGTTCTGCCATGCCATCAACTGTGCTGCGAGGTAAGCAGCCGGTTGCCCGGCCAAAGGAGGGAAAGCATCCCCCACACCGGCACCCGCCGGGCCATGACAACTGACACAGGCCGGAATCTGCCGCTCCCAGGCACCTTGCAGGGCAAGTTTCTGTGCTGCATTGCTGGGCATTTCGCTGCGATGTACCGTCGCGGGCGCGGTGAAAGGCATGGCCGCGACGGCTTGGCTCACGGCTGCGATTTGCGCTTCATCCAGGGCTTTCGCCAGCGGTTGCATCACCGGATTACTGCGAGCGCCGCTGCTGAAATCAGCCAACTGTTTACGCACATACTCTGCCGGCAAACCCGCCAATCGGGGGAAACCTGCGGCGGCAAGGCCCAGCCCGTCGGCACCATGACAAGCCACACAGGGCATCGCGTCCGGCTGTGAACCGCCCTCGTTGAAAATCTTCTTCCCATCCAGTGCATGGGCATTACCCAGCAGCAGTAACAGCGCACTGCCTATCAATACTCGTTCCAGAGACATCATCACGGCTCCATTTTTATAGTTATATGCTTAGTTCTTAAGTGCATAAGCCTACAAATGGTAGGGTAATGATCCTATTGCTACAACACCCAAGCGCTACGCAAAAAAAAACCTGACGTTGCGTTTGCAACGTCAGGCTTTTTTATCGGGTTCGAGCGTGTTGCAGACTGGGCCTCAACCGGAAATACAGTCCTCACCGGCTTTCTTGATATCGCCCGGACGAATCGGCACGTTGGACATGCTTTCATAGAGTTTGATACTGCTGCCGCTGGAGCGCTCTTCAATCTCGAAGATCGCCGAAGGGTCAGCCGAGAATTTCTGCGGCACAATCACCTGCACACCATCCTTATGCGGTTCGATTTGTGGCGGCCGGCGAGTTGCAGCCAACTTGCGCACTACACAGGCGGCATATTCCGGTGGCTTTTTCCCTGAAATGACCACCAAGGTGGGCGGGGTCTGCTTGATATCTGCAACCGAAGCACACCCACCTAACGCCAAGGCCAGAACCAACACACTCCACTTCATACTTAAACCTCCGATAAAGACCCTACGACAGCGGAGATAGGAAATTTCTCCCGCCAAAGTAGGATTTATCCCTAAAAACTCGGTAAATAACTGTTTTAAATTGTCGAAGTCGTCGACGACGGCCCGATAATAAACGCGCTGGGGCTGATAAACTCTATCTTAACCTACGTATCATTCTGATTTTTCAGAAAAAGCCCTTCTGGAGACACCCCATGAAATTCATTCACCAGCGCGAGCACCTCAACGAGGGAGACATTGTCGTCATCGAATGCTCGCAGACCTGCAACATCCGCCTCATGAGCGACGCCAATTTCCGCAGCTTCAAAAATGGCGGTCGCCACACCTACCATGGCGGCGCTTTCGATAAATTCCCGGCGAAAATCACCGCGCCCAGCAC
>NZ_JBOICG010000625.1:0-3880 GCF_050739995.1 Pseudomonas sp.
ATGTGGGAGCGGGCTTGCTCGCGAAGGCGGTACTTCAAACAACATATTCAGTGCCTGACATACCGTTTTCGCGAGCAAGCCCGCTCCCACATTTTGACGCCGTTTATTCAGTTGTATTGGAGTGACAGTGATGAAGCTGCTCAGATATTTACCGGTTTTCGCTTTTGTTGCATTCGTAGGCCAAAGCTCGGCCTTTCCCTTTGGCGGCACTGAAGACGCCGTGGTGATAGCGCCGCCTGCCTTGGACCTGCCCGCCGAACCGGGCAACCTGCAAACGGCGGTGTTCGCCGGTGGTTGTTTCTGGGGCGTGCAGGGTGTGTTCCAGCATGTACAAGGCGTGAAAAACGCGGTGTCCGGCTACGATGGCGGTGCTGCGAACACGGCCCAGTACGAGTCGGTCAGCGAGGGCAATACGGGCCACGCCGAAGCGGTGTCGGTGACCTACGACCCGAGTACCGTCAGCTACGGCAAACTCTTGCAGATCTACTTTTCGGTGGCCCACAACCCCACCGAACTGAACCGCCAAGGCCCGGACAGCGGCACTCAGTATCGCTCGGAGATCTTTGCGCAGAATGCCGAGCAGCAGAAAGTCGCCCAGGCTTATATCGCGCAACTGGACGCCGCAAAGGCCTTCGACAAGCCAATAGTGACCCAAGTGGAGACGGGCAAGACGTTCTACCCGGCGGAGGCCTATCACCAGGACTTCCTCACCGAGAACCCGTCTTACCCATACATCGTGATCAATGACCTGCCCAAGGTGGCGCAGCTCAAAAAGCTGTTCCCGGATCAATACCGCGCCGAGCCGGTGCTGGTGAAGAACCAGTAGTCAGCCTTTGGCCTTGGCCAGGTAAGGGGCCAGGCGCCGGCCCATCTCGTCACCCAGGGCCTGCAGGCCGCTCAAGGGGCGGATCATCACTTCAAACTCGATGATCTGCCCTTGCTCGTTGAAGCGAATCAGGTCGATGCCCTTGAGCTGCTTGTCGTCCACCCGTGCGCTGAACTCCAGCACCACGCTCAGGCCATCGCCGGTGGCCAGTTCACGGTGGTAGGTGAAGTCTTCGAACACGTTGATCACGGTGTTGAGGATCATCGACACCAAAGGCGCGCCAGGGTAGGGCGTGTGGGCCATGGGCGAGCGAAACACCGCGTCGGGGGCCAGCAGCTCGGGCAACGACTTGAGGTCGCGGGCGGCCAGCATGGCATGCCAGCGTTGCAGGGTGTGGGCAGCGGCGGGGGTGAGGGTCAGTTCGGACATGCTCTGTACCTTTTCTTATGTTGGGAAGGCGTTGCACCTGCCCAACATAAGAGCCGCATCAAAGAGGGGTCAATCACCCGAATTGACAGTTAAGTGACCGTACTGCACTCACACCACTTCCAAGTAGGAGCTGTGAATGGCCCGAGCCAGTTCGCGCACCGTGTCGATAAAGTCGGTGAGGCGGCTATGCAGGCCGTCTTCGAGGATTTCATCGATCCCGGTGTAACGCAGCCGCGCTTCGAACTCCGCCGCCAAGCGTTGCGCGGCGCGCCCATAACTGCCGGGCAGGTCCGCCAGGATGTGGCTCAGTTCCTCGATGCAGGCATGCAATGAGCGCGGTACATCACTGCGCAGAAGCAACAACTCCGACACCGAGCGGGCATTCAGCGCATTCGGGTATAGCTCGGTGTACGCCTCGAACGACGACAGCGCGCGGAGCAGGGCGCTCCACTGGTAATAACCGCGTGCCGACAGGTCGCTGACTTCTTCGGACTCTTCACCAAACATCTCGTATCGCGCGTCCAGCAGGCGCAGGGTGTTGTCCGCGCGCTCGACAAAGGTGCCCAGGCGGATAAATCGATAGGCGTCATTGCGCATGATGGTGCCCGAGGTGGCGCCTCGGAACAGGTGCGAGCGTTGCTTGACCCAGTCACAGAAGTGGCTGATGCCGTGGCGCGCCAGGCCTCCTGTGGCGATGCTGCGCATTTCCAGCCAGGTGGCGTTGAGGTTTTCCCACATGTCAGCGGTGATGCGTCCGCGTACCGCATGGGCATTGCCCCGGGCGGCGCGCAGGCAGTTGTAGATGCTGGCGGGGTTTTCTGCGTCAAGGGCGAAGAAGTGCAGCATGCGCTCGGCGTCCAGCTGCTGGTGGCGTTCGAGGTAGCTGTCCAGGGTGCCGCTGCTGAGCAACGACATCGCCAGTTCGTCCAGGCCATCGCTGCGCCCGGCCTGGGGCATCAGCGACAGCGAATAACTGACTTCCAGCATGCGTGCCAGGTTCTCGGCGCGCTCCAGGTAACGGGACATCCAGTACAGATCTGCGGCGGTTCTACTTAACATACTCAGCCCTCTACCACCCAGGTGTCCTTGGTTCCGCCGCCTTGCGACGAGTTGACGATCAACGAGCCTTCCTTCAACGCCACACGGGTCAAGCCACCCGGCACCAGGCGGGTTTCCTTGCCGGAGAGTACAAAGGGCCGCAGGTCGATATGCCGCGGCGCGATACCGTTTTCGACAAAGGTGGGGCAGGTGGACAGGCTCAAGGTCGGTTGGGCGATGTACGCATGGGGACGCGCCTGGATGCGTTGACGGAAGTCCTCAATCTCGGCCGCCGTGGACGCCGGGCCCACCAACATGCCGTAGCCACCGGAGCCCTGGGTTTCCTTGACGACCAGTTCGGATAGGTTCGCCAGCACGTGGGACAGCTCATCCGGTTTGCGGCATTGGAAGGTCGGTACGTTTTGCAGGATCGGTTCTTCATCCAGGTAGAAGCGGATCATTTCCGGCACATAGGGGTAGATCGACTTGTCATCGGCCACCCCGGTGCCAATCGCATTGGCCAACACCACATTGCCCGCACAGTACGCCGCGACCAGGCCGGGGACGCCGAGCATCGACTCCGGGTTGAACGCCTGGGGATCGAGGAACGCGTCGTCGATGCGCCGGTAGATCACGTCCACGGCCTTGGGCCCGTCGGTGGTGCGCATGAATACCTTGAGGTCGTGCACGAACAGGTCGGCACCTTCCACCAGTTCCACGCCCATTTCCCGGGCCAGGAATGCGTGTTCGAAGAAGGCACTGTTAAAGCGCCCTGGGGTCAGCACCACGACATTGGGGTTGTCCAGGCGACTGGAGCTTTTCAAGGTCTTGAGCAGCAGGTTCGGGTAGTGGTCCACCGGCGCGATGCGCTGCTTGGCGAACACTTCCGGGAACAGGCGCATCATCATCTTGCGGTCTTCGAGCATGTAGCTCACGCCGCTGGGAGTACGCAGGTTGTCTTCCAGGACGTAATAGGTGCCATCGCCGTCGCGCACCAGGTCCACACCGGAGATATGGGAGTAAATGCCCCGGTGCAGGTCCAGGCCGACCATGGCCTGCTGGTAACCCTCGTTGCCCAGCACCTGGTCCGCTGGAATGATTCCGGCCTTGATGATGCGCTGGTCGTGGTAGATATCGGCAAGGAACAGGTTCAGTGCGTTGACCCGCTGGATGCAGCCGCGTTCGATCACGCTCCATTCACTGGCGGGGATGCTACGGGGGATGATGTCGAAGGGGATCAGGCGCTCGGTATCCTGTTCGTCGCCATAGAGGGTGAAGGTGATCCCGGCGCGATGGAACAACAGGTCGGCTTCGCGGCGCCTTTGGGCCAGCAATTCCGGTGGCGTATTGGCTAGCCAACGGGAGAAATCCTGATAGTGCGCACGGCACACGCCGTTAGCGTCATTCATTTCATCAAAGAAAGATCGAGCCATTCCAGTTCCTTGTCAGTGCAGAGGGACGCCCAGAGACATAAAGCAATGCGTGTGCCGAACACCCTGGTTTGTAGTGAGCGGGCTTGCCCCGCGCTGGAGTGCGCAGCGCTCCCGTTTTTTTTGGGGCAGCTACGCAGCCCAGCGCGGGGCAAGC